>DATAGF010000100.1:0-8485 GCA_036257075.1 Miltoncostaeaceae bacterium | reverse complement strand
GTGGTGAGCAGGATCGCGACGCCGGTCGCGTTGAGGTCGTCGAGCAGGTGGAGGACCTCGTGGCGCAGCCTCACGTCGACGCCCGAGGTGGGCTCGTCGAGCAGGAGCAGCTCCGGCCGCTGCAGCAGCGCCCGCGCCATGAAGACGCGCTGCTGCTGGCCGCCCGACAGCTCGCGGATGTGGCGCTCGCCGAGGTCGCCGATGCCGAGCCGCGCCAGGACCGCCGCGACCTCGGCGCGCTCCGCCCGGCTCGCCCACGGCCACAGGCGCCCGCCGCAGCGGGCCATGAGGACGCACTGGCTCACCGTGACCGGGAAGCTCCAGTCGACCGTCTCGACCTGGGGGACGTAGCCGACCCGCAGGCCCGCCCGGCGGACGACCCGCCCGGCGGCCGGCTGGAGCGTGCCGAGGATCGCCCGCAGCAGCGAGGTCTTGCCGGAGCCAGACGGCCCCACGACGCCCGTGAACTCGCGCGGCGACAGGGTCAGGTCGACCCGGTCGAGGACCGGCTCCGGCCCGTAGCGGCACGAGAGGCCCTCAAGGCGGACCAGCTCGGCGCTCATCGCGGGCCCCCGGGGGGCGCCGGCGCGCCGGCGGAGCGGGTCAGCCGACCGCGGCCTGACAGGCCGGGCAGATGCCCGGGATCGCGATCTCGCGGTCGGGGGTCAGAACGAAGCCGGTCTCCTCCCGCAGCGCCCCGGCCAGCGGCTCCAGGGTCGCGTCGTGGAGGTGGACCACCGCCCCGCAGCGCTGGCAGACGGCGTGGTGATGCCGGTGCGTCCGCGCCACCTCGTAGTAGAGCCGGTCGGCGCCGAGGTCCGTCCGCCGGGCGATGCCCGCCGACACCAGCGCGTCCAGGGTGCGGTAGACCGTGGACGGGTTGATGGCCGGGTAGGCGGCCCTGGCGTGGGCCAGCACGTCCTCCGCGCTGACGTGGCCCCCGTCGCCCAACGCCTGAAGGACCAACAGGCGCTGGGCGGTGGGACGACATCCCGCACGTCTCAGGAGAGCGGCGGCGGCATCCCCCGCCTCCCGTGCGGCCTGCAGCTGCAACTCTGTCGCATGAGCGGGCGGATGCAAAATCGGAGTGTGCCTCCTGCTCCGGGGCCCTGCGGCCCTCTTGACGATACGCCGCCGGCCTCATTGGGGGTACTCGGCGGTGTCGGGGGCCGCGTTGCGCGGCGTGAAGGCCCGGAGGGCCGAGGCGTCGCCGCCGAGGGCCTCGGTCATCGTGACGTAGTCGAAGCGCATCAGGCCGGCCCAGGAGTGCTCGGGCTCGCCGGGCGCCCCGGGCAGATCGTCGTCGCGGAGCACGTCGACGTACTGCACCCCGGCCTCGCGGCCGATCTGCTCCAGCACCGGGCTGGGGAAGACCTCCGAGCCGAAGATCGCCGGGACCCCCTCCTGCTCGACCTGGTCGATGAGGCCGGCGACCTCCCTGGGCGTCGGCTCCTCGAAGTTCTCGACCTGGATGGCGCCGATGACCGTCCAGCCGTAGTCCCTGGCGAAGTAGGCGTAAGCGTCGTGGTAGGTGAGCAGCTTGCGGTCGGCGGCCGGAAGGGTCGCGAACGACTCGCGCATGGCCGCGTCGAGCTCCCCCACCTCCGCCGCGAACCGGTCGTAGTTGGCGGCGTAGTAGCCGGCGTTGGCGGGGTCGCGCGCCGAGAGGTCGTCGCGGATGGTCTCCGCGTAGCTGAGCGCGTACTTCGGGTCGGTCCACAGGTGCGGGTTCGGCTTGCCGCCGGACCGCGGGAATGAGAAGTCGTAGACGTACTGCTCCTCGGGGATCGCCCGGCTCCCGAGCTCGACGATGTCCTCGTCGCCGCCCATGACCTGCTCGGCGAGCTCCCTGGTCGGCTCCTCGAGCTCGAGGCCGTTGATGTAGACGACGTCGGCGCTCGACAGCAGCTCGGCGACGCTCGGCTTGGGCT
This sequence comes from Miltoncostaeaceae bacterium, assembly GCA_036257075.1. Classification (GTDB taxonomy): domain Bacteria; phylum Actinomycetota; class Thermoleophilia; order Miltoncostaeales; family Miltoncostaeaceae; genus DATAGF01. The sequence continues at coordinate 6,554 of DATAGF010000100.1, read as the reverse complement.
CGAAGGTGTGCGAGTTCGTGCCCTCGGGGACGATGCCCGTGATCGCCACCCGGTCGCCGCCGATGTTGGCGGCGATGCTGGTGATGGGCGCCACCGTCGTCGCGACCACCAGCTCGTCGCCGGAGGCGGCGGCCGGGGACCCCTCGCCGCAGGCGGCGAGCGCCGGGGCGAGGGCGGCGGCGGCGAGGCCCGCCGCCAGGGCGGCGACGGCGCGTCGCCGTCGCCGAGGGGGCTTGCCGGTGGGGTGAGGCGTCATGCCATCGGCTCCGAGCTGCAAGCTACTTGCAGGTGCAGGTGGAATGCGAGTCATCGCGTGGGTCTCCGGTCGGGGCGCGGCGGTTGGCGTCCTAGAGGAGGGGCGGGATCGCCCGGGCCAGCAGGACCGCCCCGAGGGCGATGATGGCCAGGGCGGAGAGGGCCGGGATCGCCGAGGCGATCCGGCCGTCGAGGGGGAGTCGCTCGATGAGGCGGCGCGCGTAGATGACGAGCAGGCCGATCAGGCTGAGCAGCCCTGCGAGGCCGACCGAGAAGGCGAGGACGAGCACGAGCCCGTAGCCGACCCGGCCGATGGCGATGGCGCCGAGCAGCAGGACCAGGGCCGACGGGCAGGGGATGATCCCCGCCGAGGCGCCGACGGCGAGCAGGCTGCGCATGGACAGGTCCTCGGGCGGCGCGTGGCTGTGGCCCCCGGGCCCGTGGTGGTGGCCGTGACCGTGGCCGTGGCCGTGGCCGTGCGAGTGACCGTGGGAGTGCGCGTGGCCGTGACCGTGGGCGTGGTGGTGCCCGTGGACGTGGGCGGCGGCGCCGGCCACCGCCAGCGCCGGGACGGGGCCGTGGGCGTGGCCGTGCCCGCCCTCGCCCGGGCCGTGGTCGTGGGCGAGCCCGCGGGCGTGGGCGCGCCGGTGCGCCAGGTGGCGGCGCAGCGAGGCCAGGCGGCCGCGCGCGACCCAGATCCCGACCGCCACCACGAGCGCGGCGGCGACGAGGTTGACCCAGGGGAAGAGGGTCTCGGGGAGGATGTAGCGCGAGGCGAACAGGGTCACGAGGCCGAGCGCGACCACGCCGATCGTGTGCGTGACCGTCACGAAGAGCCCGAGGAGGAAGGCGTGCCGCGCCCTCCCGCGGGCGCCAACGAGGTACGCCGCGACCATCGTCTTGCCGTGCCCGGGCGAGAGGGAGTGCAGGGCGCCCCAGCCCATGGCCAGCACCAGGGCGAGCAGCACGACGCCGACCGACAGGTCGTCGTCGACCAGGCCGGCCAGGCCGCCGGGCGCGTCCTCCTCGACCCGGCTCTCCGGGTCGGCGGTGAGGGGGCCGACCTCGCCGGCGCCCGTGCCCGGGCTCCAGGTGAAGCTCGCCTCGGTCACGGTGAGGGGGCTGCTCAGGCGGTCCTCCGGGTACGAGCGCAGCTCGTCCGAGACGTCCCGCTCCGCGACGGTGGCTCCGGCGACGCCCGCCCCGCTCGACGGCCGCACCACCAGCTCGTGCCAGCCGAGCCGGTCGCGGTAGGCCGGCACGCTCACGTCCACCCGGCCCCCGTCGCGGGCGACGGACGCGGCCCCGGGCGCGCGATACCAGGCTGCGTATCGCAGCACCCGGAGCCCGCCCTGGCCGGGCCGGACCTCGGCGGTCTGGGAGACGGGCTCGACGGCGACCCGCCGCCCGGCGACGGCCAGCTCGATCTCGGCCGCGCGCTCGCGGGCGCGGGCGGCGGCGTAGGGCTGGAGCCCCCCCGCCTCGTCGATGGCAGAGCGCTCCCGGAAGGTGGGGATCTCGGCCATGTCGACGACCTGGCGCAGGTAGAGCTCGCCGCCGCTGGCCTCCACGCGCAGGTAGCTGTTGACCGTGAAGTTGCCGAGCGGGTGCGCCGCGGCCACGGCGGCGCCGCCGATCAGCAGGGCGGCCAGGGCGACGAGCGCGACGAGGACCCGCCTCACGGCGTCAGCCTCGCCAGCTCGCGCCGGGCCACCGGGGCCCAGCGGACGGAGAAGGCCGGGTTGAGCTTGAGGGCCCGGGACAGGCGCTCGCGCGCCGACGCCGTGTCGCCGGCGCAGGCCGCGGCCATGCCGCCGTGGAAGAGCATCAGCGCGTCGCGCGTGCCGAGCCGCAGGCTGCGGGTGGCGTAGCGGTCGCCCTCGGCGCAGCGCCCGGCCCGGGTCAGGACCCAACCCAGCACCTGGTCGCCGATCACGCCCGGCCGCGCGAGCCGCGCGCGGCGCGCGAGGGCAACGTCGGCGGCGGTCGGCCGCCGGGCGTCGGCGCGGATCAGGGCGACGTCGAGGTCGACCTGCGAGCCGTTCGCGGCCAGCAGCTGCTGCATCGCCTCGGCCAGGGCGAGGTCCTCGCGCACGGCGGCGTCCTGCCCGAGGGCGCGGTGGACGTCGGCGAGGGCCGCGGGGTACTCGGGGAGGGGGAGCAGGTCGATGGCGCGCGAGTAGAGGGCGGCGGCGCCCTCGAGGTCGCCGCGGGCGGCGAGGACGCGCGCGAGGCCGGCGGTGGCCGGCGCGTCGTCGGGGCGCTCGGCGAGCGCCATGCGCATCTCGCGCTCGGCCCCGTCCAGGTCGCCCTGGCCGAAGCGCAGCAGCCCGAGCTGGACCTGGGCGAAGGCGCGGTCGGGGCTGCCGAGGGCGCCGGCGCCGACGGCCAGGGACATCAGCCGGATGGCGCCCCGCCGGTCGCCCTGCAGCTCGCGGGCGTAGGAGGCGCGGCTGTAGGAGGGCAGGTCGGGGCGCAGCTCCATGCGGCGCTGCACGGCGGCGAAGCCCTGGGCGTAGCGGCCGAGCTCGATCTGGGCGTCGGCGGCGATCGCGACGGGCGCGACCCGGCCGGGCGCGGTGGCGAGGCTGCGCCGCGCCCAGGAGAGCGCCTCGGCGAAGCGGTGCCGGGTCAGCGAGAGGCTGCCGAGCACGTCCATCGCGGTGAAGCGGCGCGGGTCGGCGGCGAGCGCCTTCCGGGCCGACTGGTCGGCGCGCGTGAGCCAGCTGGGGTCGCCGGTCTCGCGCAGGCGCACGAGCGAGGCCTCGGCGATCGCCGACAGGGCGGCGGGGTCGCCGGGGCGGTCGGCCAGCGCTGCCTCGGCGCGGGCGATCGTGCCCTCGGCCGTGCGCGGCGCGCCCGCCGGGTCGGCCGCCGAGGCCGGCGGCTCGCCGCGGAGGTGGCCCATGACGAGGGCGACCACGACGCCGACGGCGACGGCGGCGAGGACCGCGAGGAGGGTGGTGGGCGTCTTCTTGAGAAGCGTCATGAGAAAGATGGAGGGGTGCGTGCCGGGGGGCGCTTGGCCCCCCGGCGCGCTCGCCGCGCGTCAGTTGGCGTGCGGCAACGAGTCGAAGCCCGAGCCGGGCGTCGCCAGGTAGGGGAAGGACGGCAGGAACGGGCGGTCGTTCGCGTTCACGCCGTCGCCGAGCAGCGGCACGAGGGCCGCGTTGGAGCCGTTGGGCGCAGGCAGCCCGAACGCGGAGGCGAGGACGCCGCCGACCGCGCGCTCCTCGATGTCGACGATGTCGTCGACGAGGCGGCGGCCGTTCGGGAAGCCGTCGGCGTCGCCGGCCAGGAGCCCGATGCGGTTCTGGGGCCCGGTGGTCGGCGGCACCGCGAGGTTCACCCGCAGGAGGTCGGCCTTGACGGGCTTCTTGCCGATCTGGGTGGTCGGCAGCCCGAGGCCGTTGTTCGGCGGGATGCCCGTGAGGAGGACCGTCGTCAGGTCGATGCGGTTCTCCGTGGGCGCGCCGACGTCGTAGAGGGCGTTGAGGATCCCGGCCAGCTCGGGCTTCAGGTAGAAGCGCTCGAACTGCTTGTCGTCGGCCGGGTCGCTGCGGTTCCAGAGGTCCTTCTTCCCGAGCGGGATGACGACCTCGTTGATGAGCGGCTCGGCGAGGCGGGAGACCTGCTGCCACCTCGTGCCGCCGCCCTTGGTGATGACCGGACGCGAGGCGGTGGCGTAGACGCCGACCGTCGAGTCGGTGCTGTTCACGTCGGTCGGAGCCTTCTTGGTCCCGGTCAGCTGGTTGATCGGCACCTGGATGGCGATCGTGTTGACGCTGTAGCCCTTCAGGCCGTCGACGCCGCCCATGCTGAACGCGCCCGGAGGAGCGCTGCGGAAGCCGAGCAGGTCGAACGTGCCGCCAAGGTCCACGTAGAACGGGTCGTCGCGCTGGCCGGCGAAGACCTTGGTCCCGTCCTTGACGGACTGGATCGCCGGGGCGACGAGCGACTCGTAGCTGGGCGTCGACCGCGGGCCGACGTTGTTCGGCGGGGTGAGGAGGTCCCGGCCGAGGGTCCTGACGTAGGACCGGCCCTTCGAGTCCTTCGTGACCTTCCGGACCGTGTAGGTCTGAACCAGGTTGAGGTTGGTGTACGCCCCCTTCGTGGAGTCGTACGTGATCTTGTTGGAGTTGTAGAGGAAGGTGTTCGGGTTCTTGATGTCGGTGTCGAACCGGAACTCGTAGGTGACGTCGGGACGGGCATCACCCGTGTTGTCCACCTTGATCTCGTACTTCACGTCGTCCGAGAACCGGTAGAAGTTGGGCCCCCCGGCCGGCTCCTCGAACGGCACGAAGTTCGCGACCAGGGTCGCGGTGTCGGGCGCGTCCGGCGAGCGGAAGGCGTAGACGTCGGTGTTGTCGGCGGTCGGGTCCTGCGAGATCGAGGGCGCCTCGCGGTGCGAGGAGGCGCCCCCGAAGGGCGGGGCGACGGCCACGGCGACCGCCGCGGCGGTGACCGCGAGGGGCACCGCGAGCAGGGTCCGCTGACGTGCTCGTGATCGCACGGTTGGTGGTCCTTTCGGTGGGTCGGTGGGAGGGCTCCGCTCCCGGATGCCGCCGGGAGCGGGCCGTTGGGGTGGATCAGGCTCCGGGGCTCATCTGCTCCCCGGCCCGCGCAGGCCCACGGGCGGCTCCGGGCCGCGGTCCAGAAGGCCCGCGCCCAGCCGCTCCGCGGCCCGCTTCGAGATCGGAAGGTTGAAGCGGCCGCGACGGCCGATCGTCACGACCGAGGGCACGCGGGCGCGCAGCCCGTCGGGGCGGCGCAGCCGCAGCGTGCCGAAGGGGATGTGGGGCCGCACCTCGGCGTTGACCGCGCGCCGGCCGCGGATGCGGAACACGATCCGCGGCCGGAGGGTGACGGCGAAGGTCGAGCGGCCGACGGGGAGGGCGAAGCTCGCCTGGCGGCGCGGGCCGTTGGCCGGCCACACCACCCAGACGTAGGTGCGCCCCTGCTTGAGGACGCCCATGGGCACCGGCAGCCTGGTGTCCTTCGACCAGGCGTTCAGCACGCGCCGCCGGCCGCGGAAGACCTGGACGTTGTAGTCCGTGGCGTTGGGGTAGGGCCGCCAGCGCAGCGTCGTGCGCTGCCATGGCAGCCAGTCGGCCGCCTTCGGGCTGACGAGACCGCCGAAGGCCTGGGCGAGCTCGGCCGTCGTCGGCGCGACCGCCGGCACGGACCGCGGGCTCACGGCGGCCTCCATCGGCGGATCCGGCATCGGCGCATCCGGCGTGTCGGCGGCCGGGGGCGGGTTCTGCTCGACGCCGACGCCGTCGTCAGGGGCGATGCCGAGGCCGCCCGGCCCGGGGAGGGGGAGCGGCGCCGGCTCGACGTCGGCGCGCGGGCCCCAGACGACGCAGTCGCCCGCCGCCCCGCCCATGCACCGGACCGACGCGCCCGCTGCGCGCGAGGGGCGCCCCGGCCCCGCCGCGATGCCGTCGGGCGTGAGGGCGGGCAGGGGGGTCGCGATCGGCCCGCCCAGCAGGGGCCGCGGGACGTCGATGTCGACGTCGGCGGAGGCGGCGGCCGGGAGCGCCAGGGCGGCGGCTGCGGCGATGAGAACGGCGGGACGGCGCGTCATCGGTGGTCTGCTCCGGGTGTTTGCGCCCCGGGCGTGGGGCGGCTCACCCCTGCCTACGCGCCGTGCTCGGACGCGGATCACCGGAATTCGCGGGCCGCCCTGCGGCGGCGCCCGGGCGATCCCCTACACTCGGGGGCGTGGCGAAGCGCTCCGAGAGCCCGCCGGCCGAGGCGCGCCGGCTCCCGCCCCGGGTCGCCATCCTTCTGACGGGGGCCGCCCTCGGCCTCGGGTGGGGGTCGGTCCTGTGGCTGATCTTCGAGCTCGCGGGCCGCGACAGCGGCGCCCGCGGCTGGGCCTACCTGGCGATCACCACGGCGATGATCGGCGCGGGCGTGGCGGCGATCTTCGGGGCCAACGCGGCGCGCAAGCGCGGCGAGCGGATCTCGCCGCGGCCGCCCTACCGCCGCCGCGGCAAGTCCTAGCTCGGAGGCCGCTCGAGCCGCTCGGCAGGCGACCAGCCAGGCCTTGACGGCGGCGAGCTCGTCCGAGGGGAGGCCCTCCTCGATCGCGGCCTCGAGCTCGCGGACGGCCGGGGTCGCCGCCTCCAGCCGCCGCCGGCCGTCGCCGGTCAGGGACGCTTAGAGGATGCGGTGTGGCCGCCGCGCTCGGCCACGAGGACCACGAGGGCGCGCCGCCGGCCGAGATGCTCGCCGCCGCGGCGCGGATCTCCCGCAGCGTCGATGCGCCGGTCACGGTCGACGCCGAGGCGGGC
>DATAGF010000054.1:0-5204 GCA_036257075.1 Miltoncostaeaceae bacterium | reverse complement strand
GTCCTGGGGAGGTACGGCATCGAGACGCTGCTCGTGGAGCGCCGCCACCGGCCCTCGGAGCTGCCGCGGGCGACGGCGATCAGCACGCGCTCGATGGAGCTGCTGCGTTCCCTTGGGCTCGAGCATGAGGTGCGCGCCGGCGGCGTGGACGTCGAGTGGCTCGGATGGAGCTGCGAGACGCTGGCCGACGTCGAGGCCGGCGCCCCGATGCCGCTCGGGCTGCCCACCCGCGAGCAGGCGGCGCTCATCAGCCCGACCGGTCCGGCGTGCGTGCCCCAGGACCACCTTGAGCCGGTGCTGCTCCGGCACCTGCGTTCCTCGGCCACGGTGCGCGTGCTCACCGGCGCCGAGGCGGTCCTCGCCAGCAACGGCCCCGACGGCGTCGTGGCCGAGCTGCGCGACGCCGCCGGCGGCGACTCGCGGATCGTCGAGGCGCGCTACCTCGTGGCGGCCGACGGCGTGCGCAGCGCGATCCGAGCGGCGCTCGAGATCCCCATGCGCGGGCCTGCCCATCTCGCCACCGCGGTCTCGGCGCTGTTCCACGCGCCGCTGTGGCGCCTCGCCGGACGGCACCGGTACGGCCTCTACGACATCAACCGCGCCGGAGCGGAGGGCGTCCTGCTGCCGGCGGGCCCCGGCGACCGCTGGCTCTACGGGGCCGTCGGCGGCCCCGAGCTCGAGGGCCTGGCCGGCGGCGGCGCCGAGACCATGGCGCGGCGCGTGGGCCAGGCGATCGGGGCGGCGGGCCCGGAGCCGCGGATCGAGCGCCTCGGCGCGTTCAGCTTCGGCGCCCAGGTCGCGGAGCGCTTCCGCGAGGGCAGCGCCTTCCTCGTCGGCGACGCGGCCCACCGGGTGACGCCCCGGGGCGGCACCGGGATGAACACGGCCATCCACGACGGCTGGGACCTCGGATGGAGGCTGGCCTGGGTCCTTCAGGGCTGGGCGGGGCCGGCGCTCCTCGACTCCTACGAGACCGAGCGGCGCCCCGTCGCCGAGCACAACACGGAGCGCTCGGCGGACAGCGCGGCCGCCGCCGAGGGCGTCGAGGCGGCCCTGAGCGCCGACCTCGGCGGACGCATCCGGCACCTCTGGCTGCCGACGGCCGCGGGGAGGGTCTCCACCCTCGACCTCATCGGCCCGGGGCTCACCCTGCTCACCGGGCCCGACCGCGGCGGCTGGGAGGCGGTCGCGCACGCCCTCGCGTGCCCGGCGCCGGTGGCCGTCCGCAGCATGGACCCGATCTCCGCCAGGGCGCTCGGGATCGACGGCTCGGGCGCCCTCATGGCGCGGCCGGACGGCGTGCCGGTCGCCCTGTGGCCGTCCCCCGACCGGGCGCCGGCCGACGCGCCGGTCGCGGCGGTTGCATAGCTATGGTCGATAGCTTATAACTACGGACCATAGCTTTAGCGGCAGGAGGCGGAGATGTACGACGCGATCGTGGTCGGCGCCCGGTGCGCCGGCTCCCCGACGGCCATGCTGCTCGCCCGGGCCGGGCACCGGGTCCTTCTCGTCGACCGGGCCGGCTTCCCGAGCGACACCCTGTCGACCCACTACATCCACCAGCCGGGCGTCGCGCGCCTGCGGCGGTGGGGCCTGCTCGATCGGGTGGCGGCCACCGGCTGCCCGCCGGCCCGGCGCCTGACCTTCGACGTCGGGCCCTTCGCGCTCTCGGGCGCACCGGTGGCCGCCGAGGGCGCCGACGTCGCGTACGCGCCGCGGCGCTACCTCCTCGACCAGATCCTCGTGGAGGCCGCCGCGGAGGCCGGCGCCGAGGTCCGCGAGCGCTTCTCCGTGAGCGAGGTGCTGACGGAGGCCGGCAGGGTCACCGGCATCCGCGGCCGGGCCGCGGGCGGCGCGACGGTCACCGAGCGCGCGCGGATCGTGATCGGCGCCGACGGCATGCGCTCGCGCGTCGCCCGCGCCGTCGGGGCGCCGGCCTACGGCGCGCGGCCCGGGCGCACGTGCGCCTACTACACCTACTGGAGCGGCCTCCCGCTCGACGGCGCCGAGCTCTACCCCCGGGACGGCCGCATGATCATCGCCGGCCCCACCAACGACGGGCGCACCATCGTGACCGTCTTCTGGCCGAGGGACGAGTTCCACCGCGTGCGCGCCGACATCGAGGGCAGCTTCCTGGAGGCGGCCGCGCTGGCGCCCTCCCTCGCCGAGCGCATGCGGGCGGGGCGGCGCGCCGAGCGCTTCTCCGGGACGGGCGACCTGCCCTTCTTCTTCCGCAGGCCCCACGGGCCGGGCTGGGCCCTGGTGGGCGACGCCGGCGCCCACAAGGACCCGATCACGGCGCAGGGCATCAGCGACGCCTTCCGCGACGCCGAGCTGCTGGCCGAGGCGGTCGACGACGGCCTGGGCGGGCGCCGGCCGCTCGACGAGGCGCTCGCCGAGTACGAGCGGCGCCGCAACGAGGCCGCGCTTCCGCTGTACGAGTTCACCCACGAGCTGGCCGGGCTCGAGCCGCCGGGGCCCGAGATGCAGGCGCTCTTCGGCGCCCTGCGCGACGACCCCGAGGGCACGAGCCGCTTCTTCGGGGTCGTGGCGGGCACGGTCCCCGTCGCCCAGCTCTTCGCCCCGGAGGCCGCCGCGGCGGCGGCCGCGTAGCCTCCGCATCGCGGCCGGGAACTGGCCTCGACACCTCGTAGGCTCGCCGTGGACAATCACGGAGGAGGAAGCGAGGCATGCGCGAGCGCACCGAGTACCCAACCGGCGTCCCGTGCTGGGTGGACACCGCACAGCCCGACGCGGACGCCGCCGCCGCCTTCTACGCCGGCCTGTTCGGATGGGAGTTCGAGGACCGCACGCCGGCCGGCATGCCGGGGCGCTACCTCGTGGGGCAGCTTCGGGGCCGGGACGTCGCGGCGATCTCCTCACAGGTGGCCGGGACGGCCCCGGCCCCCGCGTGGAGCACCTACGTAGCGGTCGACGACGCGGACGAGGCGGCCGGGCGGGCGGCCGCCGCGGGCGGCAGCGTGCTGATGGACCCGGTCGACGTCTCGGACGCGGGCCGGGTGGGGGTGATCGCCGACCGCGAGGGGGCGACCATCGGGCTCTGGCAGGCGAAGGCCACCATCGGCGCGCACCTCGTGAACGAGCCCGGCACCTGGAACTTCAGCGAGCTGAACACGCGCGACCCAGCGGGGGCGGCGGAGTTCTACAGGGCCGTCTTCGGCTGGGAGACGGTCACGGTCGACATCCCGGAGGGCGCCTTCTCGATGTTCCGGCTGCCCGGGTACGGCGACCACCTGGAGGCCGACGATCCCGGCCTGCGCGAGCGCCAGGCGGCCGACGGCGCGCCCGAGGGCTTCGAGGACACCGTGGCCTGGCTGCTCCCGATGGACGAGGGCCGGCAGCCGGAGGGCACCCCGCCCCACTGGAGCATCACCTTCGCCACCGACGACGCCGACGGCGCGGCGGAGCGCGCCGAGCGCCTCGGCGGCACGGTCCTGGTGCCGCCCTTCAGCGCCCCCTGGGTGCGGATGACGGTCCTGCGCGACCCTCAGGGCGCCGTCTTCACGGCGAGCAGGTACACCCCGCCGACGAGCTGAGGGCCCGGTCCTCGAGAGCGCGGATGAAGGTGCGGCCTTCGTGGCGGCTCACGCGTCGACCCGCGCACACGGAACCGGCGCCACCGCACGGTCAAGCCCTGCCCGTCGAGCGAGCGACTGCGACCGTCCCGGTCCGGCAGCATCGTCCAGATCCCGAACCCGATCTGAGCGCGTTCGGGAATGAAGGTCTGGGCCTCGTACACCTTGCGGCCGGCGACGTGCCAGGCCGCGGTCGATCTGCTCCGGTCGAGCGTGATCTCGCACGCGCGAAGCCGGGTGAAGTCGTCGTCGAAGTCCTCGTACGGCGACTCGACCACGTGGAAGAACGGCTCGCCTGCGCCGCCACCGCCCAAGCCCACCTGCTCGTGCATCGCGAAGGCGCGGGTGGAGGTGCCGACGGCGGAGAACACGCGCTTGCTCACGTCGATGTCGAAGACGGCGAAGGCGGCCATTCCACGACGGTAGTCCGCCGGTTCCCCGCCGATGTTCTCGACCGCCATGTCGACGGCGAACGTCGCGGGCCCATCCGGCGGCAGCTCGAACTGGCGCGTCGAGAAGATGAGGTACTTGGCGCTGTGGGCCAGCGAGAAGCGCGGAATCGTCACCCGCACCTCGCCCTCGGCGACGGCCAGCTCCGCGTTGGGGTCCAGGGGGATGTGCTCGCCGCCCGTCGGGAGCGGCAGGCGCGCCGGGCTCCAGCGCGCAGCGTCGAGGTCCGGCCCCCTGAGCTCGTCGTACGTGACGAAGCCGTCGCGGGCGGCGGGCGGGGCCTGCGTCTTCGGCGTCACTGTTGTGGCTCCTTTCCCCGCTGCTCGGCGAAGGCCGGCCCGAGCGCGGACGGATGGATTGCATCTGCCCCGAAGACCCGCGGTCCGACGCTTTTGTGACCGCGGCCCTTGCGGTCAGTCGTCGAGGATCGTCAGGTCGAGCTCGCGGAGGCGGTCGGGGTCGCCGAGCCAGTCCATCTCGACGATTCTTCGGTGTCGCACCGTGAACCCTCCGACCGAGAACGGCCGGCCGTCCCGCGTCGTGACCACTCCCACCGCGCCGTTGATGAGCGCCGGCTTCATGACGAGCCCGAGCTGCGCATAGAACATCGCCTGGCCGATGACCGCGGCCGCTCCCCGGACTTCTCGCGATCCGGCTGGGCCAAGGTCGGCTCTCAGGACGACATCGGGGTCGAGAAGTGCGACCAATCGGTCGAAGTCCCCATCGCGCGCGGCCGCGAGGAAGGCCTCGACGACCTCTCGCTGAGCGTCCAGGTCGGCGTCGGGGACGGTCTTCTCAGCCCGCACGCGGCGGCGGGCGCGGCTCGCCAGCTGGCGGGCCGCCTCGGGGGAGCGGTCGATGATCGGCGCGATCTCGTCGAAGGGCACGCCGAAGATGTCGTGGAGCACGAACGCGAGCCGCTCGGCGGGGCTCAGCGTCTCAAGCACGACGAGCAGCGCGAGACCGACGGAGTCGGCCACGAGCGCCTCGTGCTCGGGGTCGGTCCCGTCGGCGCGGTCGACGATCGGCTCGGGCAAATGCACGCCGAGCGGCTCCTCGCGTCGCGAGTCGCGTGAGCGCAGCATGTTCAGTGACACGCGCCCGACGACGGTCGTCAGCCATCCACCGAGGTTCTCGATCTCGCTCGCGTCGCTGCGG
>DATAGF010000051.1:0-4544 GCA_036257075.1 Miltoncostaeaceae bacterium | reverse complement strand
GGCGTTGAGGCCGCTCAGGTCGGCGCCCGTGCCGTCGCCGTTGAGGATCTGCGCCCTGGTCAGGGTCTTGATGTTCAGCCCCCGGGACCGCATCAGGGCCGCCATCTGCTGGCCGGTGGCGAGCTGGAGCATCCGGGCGCGGGTGAGGTTGCGGAAGGCCAGGTTCCGATGTGCGGCGGTCGGGTTCGTCTCGCCGATGGTCGCGTCGAAGAGGTTCGCCAGCGGGTTCGTGAGCCGCGTGTCGATGCGCCGTGCGAAGTTCCTCCGCAGCCGCCCGTGCCGCCGCGGCCGCAGGTCCGGGCGTGACGACGGGAACTGGTAGAGGCCGCGCCAGTCGGCGACCCAGTTCGAGGGAAGGGGGTTGTCCGAGTCGAGGCCGCCGCTCGTGCCGGAGAAGCCGAACAGCAGATCCAGGCTCCCGCCGCCGTTCTCGAAGACGCCGTTCCACTCGTAGGCCGGCCGCACCATGCTGTGGCCGAGGCGGTAGGCCGCCACGGAGAACTCGACGGGCATCGTCGGGGCGTCGCCGGGAACGGGGTTCGGCTCCACGACGACGCGGCCGTTGTCGAAGACGCCCTTCAGCTGGGGCTTGTTGGTGATCCGGGGCAGGAAGTCGGTGCGCAGCATCCACTGGTAGTGGCGCACCACGAGCCCGCGCGCCGCGTCGAAGCGCTCGCCGGCCGGCACGCCGTCGGCCGCGAGCTTGTCGACCACCCGGTTGTGGAAGCGGATGAAGGCCAGGTGGGTCTGGCCGACGGCGAGGTTCTCGTCGTTGCGGGCGTCGGGGATCACCGTGTTCTGGTCGGTGCCCTTGGTGCGCGGCAGGTCGAAGCCCGGGTTGGCCTTGTTGGAGAAGCCGTCGTTGGGGAAGGCGGGGGACGTCGTGCCGGTGCGCAGGTGCATCCCGTCGGCCTCGTAGAACTCGGGGGTCATGACGGGCCCGAGGCCGTAGACGGAGTCGAGGTCGACGCTCGGCGACCGCCCCTGGATGAGGTCCGCGACCGGAACGGTGGTGTCGTCACGCAGCCGGCTCTTGTCGAACGTGAGGTCGTGGTCGACGAACTGGCCGAGGTAGGTGAACCCGGCCGGGATGTCGCCGTCGTTCGTGTCGCCCGTCCTCGTCATGGCGGTGGCGATCTTGCGCCGGTTGGGCGTGCCGAGCTGCTTGCCGTCGCCCTTCGGCCCCTGACGGGAGAAGCGGAAGGCCCGCAGGTCGAACTCCATCGACGTGTGGAGGGCGGCCCCCTCCGGGGCGGCGTCCGAGCCGAGCAGCCCCTCGCCGACGACGTAGTACGCGGTGCGCGAGTGTCGCTCCATGGCTCCCCCTTGAGTCCGGCCAGGACCCGTCGAGCGTACGTCCGGCTCGCGGAGCCGATCAACCGGGAGTGGACGTTTCGGGCGGATCGGAGATGGGAAGCCGTCGGGCCATGAGCACGACCACCCGGCAGATGGGCGCGAAGGCCCGGCGCGCCGTGAGCCGCGACTGGCTCGATCCGGCGGCCCGGGCCGGCCTCCTGGCCAAGGCCGCCCTCTACGGGATCATCGGCGCCCTCGCGCTGGCCGTCGCGCTCGGGGCGGGCGGCGAGACGACCGACCAGAAGGGCGCGCTCGCCACGCTGACCGACGAGCCGGCCGGCGAGGTGCTCATCGGCCTGCTCGCCGTCGGGCTGCTGGCCTACGGCGTCTGGCGGCTGGTGCAGGCGATCTTCGACACCGGCGGCGAGGGCGAGGACGCGACCGGGGTCGTCACGCGCATCGGCTACGCGGCGTCGGGCGCGATCCACCTCGCCCTGTTCGCCTTCGCGATCCGCCTGCTCGCGGGGTCAGGGGGGTCGGCCTCCGGCGCGGGCTCGGGCTCGGGCTCGGGGTCCGGCCAGGAGCAGCAGACGACCGCCGGCGTCCTCGGCTGGCCGGGCGGCCGCGCGATCGTGATCGTCGCCGCCCTGGTCATCATCGGCGTCGGCGCCTACAACGCCTACCGCGGGATCACCAAGGGCTTCATGGAGGAGCTGGACGTCGGGGGCGGGCCGCGGCGGGCCGTCGAGACGATTGGGCTGGTCGGGCACGTCGCGCGGGGCGTCGTCTTCGCGCTGGTCGGCGTCTTCCTCATGAAGGCCGCGATCGAGTTCGACCCGAGCGAGGCCGTCGGCCTCGACGGCGCGCTCGCGCGGCTCGCCGACCAGCCCTACGGGCAGGTCCTGCTCGCCCTGGCGGCGGCCGGCCTGCTGGCCTACGCCGCCTACTGCGTGGCCGACGCGCGCTACCACCGCCGCTCGCACGTCTAAGCTGTCGCCTGCATGGCGATCCTCGTGGGCTTCGACGACTCCGACGCCTCGGCGCGCGCGCTCGAGCGCGCCGCCGCGCAGGCGCGCGAGCGGCAGCAGCCGCTGGTGGTGCTGGCCGTCCTGGAGATGCCGCTCGACCCGGGCGACGCCCACCAGTTCGGCCTTGCCGGCGACGGCACGCCGTTGATGGGGCCCTTCCCGGAGCCGCCCGAGATCACCGAGATCCTCGCCGACGCCCGCGCCAGGCTCGAGGGTACCGGCGTGACGGCGGACTACGTCTGGGCCCCCGGCGAGCCGGCCCGGCTCATCGTCGACGTCGCGAAGGACCGCGGCGTCTCGACGATCGTCGTCGGGCACCACCACCACAGCATGCTGGGGCGCCTCTTCGGGACCGACGTCGCCGCCGACGTGAGCCGGACGGCCGACTGCGAGGTCGTGGTCGTCGACTAGCGGGGGGCCGGTGGCGGGACCGCCCGAGTTCAGGGGCTTCTCCGACGTCGACCGCACCGGCCGGGCGGGCGTCTACGCCGACTACCTCGACCACGTCCGCGGGCTGGAGGCGGTTGCCGAGTGGAAGGAGCGCAGCTTCGACGCGCTCGCGCCGCGGCCCGGGGCGGTGCTCCTGGACGTGGGCTGCGGGACGGGCGAGGACGTGCGCACGCTCGCCCGGCGCGTCGCCCCGGGCGGGCGGGCGATCGGCATGGACGCCAGCGAGGGCATGGTGGCCGAGGCGCGGCGGCGGGCCGCCGAGGCGGGCGAGGGGGCGGTGGAGTTCATCCGCTCCGACGTCCGGTCGCTCGCCCTGCCCGACGCCGCGGTCGACGGCTGCCGCGCCGAGCGGGTGCTCCAACACGTCGACGAGCCGGCGGAGGCGATCGCCGAGATGGCGCGGGTCGTGCGGCCGGGCGGCCGCGTCGTCGCGGCCGAGCCCGACTGGGGGACGCTCGTGATCGACTCCGGCGACCCGGCGGCCGCGGCCGAGGTGGCGGCGGCCGCCGGCCGCCGGCTGAACTCCGGCCACGTCGGGCGCTCGCTGCGGCGGCTCTTCGCCGAGGCCGGCCTCGCCGACGTCATCGCCGTCGCCCGGACGCTGGTCGTGACCGACCGCCCCCGGGCCGACATGCTCTTCGACCTGCCGGGCGGCGCGCGTCAGGCCGTCGAGGACGGCCGCCTGGCCGCCGACCGCGCCTCGGCCTGGCTCGACGAGCTCGCCTCGGCCGACGCCGAGGGCACCCTGCTCGTGGCCATGACGGCCTTCATGGCCGTCGGACGCGCCCCCTGACCGAGCGCGGTCCGGCGGCGCGACGCGGGCTACGCGCGGCCCCGCACGACCGTGAAGAGGCCGATGACGGCGAGGACGATGATCACGACGACCAGGATGGTCAAGAGCATGGTGTCCGGCTTTCGTCGGGTCCGGTGATCGCTCAAGTTCCCCGGGCGGGGGAGCCGTCAAACCGGGGATCGCTCTCCGCTGATCCGGCCGGGACGGAGGGGCCGCACGTGCTCGCGGACCTTCTGCAGCGTCTTCTGGAGCCGCGCGAGCTCCTGCTCGGTGAGGTGCTCGGTGAAGTGCCGCCGGATCCCGTCGCGGTGGACGACGCGGGAGCCCGCCAGGGCCTCCAGCCCCTCCGGGGTCGCCGACACCAGGACGACCCGCCGGTCGTCCGCGGGGCGATCGCGGCGCACGAGCCCGGCCTCCTCCATCCGGTCGATCACGCGCGTGAGCCCGCTCTTGCTCGCGAGGATGCGGCTCGCGATCTCGTTCATGGGCACGCCCTGCCCCGCCTCCTCGAGGTTCACGAGGACGTCGTACCAGCGGAAGGGGAGGCCGCCGGCCGCCCGGAGCTCGGCGTCGAGGATGTCCGGCAGGGCCAGCGCGCACTCGAAGAAGACCCGCCAGGCCACGAGCGCCTCGGGCGAGGGGCTTGACCACGATCGTCCGTCTGTGAAAGGTTCGCCTTGCAACATTTGCTCACACGGTAGTTGCTTGTGCGACTGCTGCCGATCGTATCACCGGAGGGCAGACGGATGTCGAATCGCATGGCCTCGTTCCACAGGGCAAGCGGCGAGGGCCGGTCGTACTGGGGCCCGGGCGACCTCTACACCTTCCTCGTCACCGGCGACGAGTCGGACGGGGCGTACTTCTCCATGCTCGCGACCGTCCCGCCCGGCGGCGGGCCGCCGCCGCACATCCACCTCTACGAGGACGAGACGTTCTTCGTCCTCGACGGAGCGCCCACGTTCCGCCTGGGGGACGAG
>DATAGF010000047.1:0-13730 GCA_036257075.1 Miltoncostaeaceae bacterium | reverse complement strand
CCGGCCCGCGCCGCTACGGCGAGGGCGACTGCGCCAGCGACGCGGTCCCGATGCACCCGGCGCGCGCCGTGGACGGGCTGCGCGCGGCGCTCCCCGACGACGCGGTCCTCTGCGTGGACTCGGGCGCCCACCGCGCCTGGTTCGCCGAGTACTGGGACGTCCGGGTTCCGGGCGCCCACCTGTCGCTGACCAACCTCGGGCCGATGGGCGGCGCGATCCCGATGGGCATCGGGGCCAAGCTGGCGCGCCCCGAGCGCCCGATGGTGATCGCCACCGGCGACGGCTGCATGCTGATGCACGGCATGGAGCTCCACACCGCCGCCCGTGCGGGCGTGCCGCTGATCGTGGCCCTGATGAACAACCACTCCTACGGCAACAACTGGTACCGCGCCCACGCCATGGGGCCGGGGCCGGAATCGCTCACGGACATCTCGGGGGTCGACTGGGTCGGCTTCGCCCGCTCGCTCGGCGGCGACGGCGAGAGCGTGACCGAGCCGGCCGAGGTGGCCGCGGCGGCCCGCCGCGGCCTCGCGGCGGACGGCCCCTACCTGCTCGACCTCCGCATCGACAAGACCTACCCGACGCCGATCGCGCCCTGGCGGGCGGCGGTCAAGGCCTGGGAGGACACGATCTGATGGCGCGGCTCCCCGATCCCACCGGCGCGCTGAGCGCCGCCGACCGGGAGGCCCTCGAGCGCATGGCCGCCGCCCAGGCCGGGGCGGAGGGCCGCGCTGCCCTGGGCGACGTGTACGTGCGCATGTTCAACAACCCGGCCGTGGCGCGGGCGGTCGGCGCGCTCGGGGAGCACCTGCGGTTCGGCGGCGTGCTGCCCGATGACGCGCGCGAGCTCGTCATCCTCCGCTACGCCGCGCGCCAGGGCTTCGGGTACATGTGGTCCCACCACCTGCGGCCGGCCCGGCAGGCCGGGATCCCCGAGGAGGTGGTCGCGGCCCTCGCGGACGACGGCGTGCCGGAGGGGCTGGCGCCGGAGCGGCGCGCGGTGGTGGAGGCGGTCGACGCCGTCGTCGCGCGCCGGTCGATCCCCGCCGAGGTCCAGGAGCGCGTCGAAGCCGCGTTCGGCCTCCCCGGGGTGGTGGAGGTCGTGGCCCTGTGCGGCCTCTACGCGATGATGGGCTACACCGTCGCCGCATTCGACGTCGAGCTCGAGGAGGGGTTCCCCCGCCCGCCCTTCTGAGGCCGCTCAACGCCGCGCGCGCATGGCACACGGCCGTCAGTAGCGATCGAAGGCGGCGCGCCGCTCCTCGTCGGCGTCGCCCGCGCGGTCGCGCTCCCACTCCGAGCGGCGCACCGCGACGTACGAGCGCGCGAGCGGATCGCCCAGCGCCCCCAGCAGGAGGGCGTCGGACTCGAGCGCGTCGAGGGCCTCGCCCGGCGACGCCGGGAGGCGCTCGATCCCCCGCTCGGCCCGCGCGCGCTCCGACAGCATGGCCGGATCGGCCGTCGCGGGAGCGGGCGGCTCCAGGCGCCGCTCGGTCCCATCGAGCCCGGCCGCGACCAGCGCCCCGAGCGCCAGGTAGGGGCTGGCGCTGGCGTCGCACGGCTTGTACTCGAGGTTGGTGGTCGCGTCCTCCAGGCCTCCGAGCGGGGAGCACGCCCGCACCGCGGCCTCGCGGTTGTCGACGCCCCAGCAGCGCCACGCGCCCGCCCAGGAGCGGGGCACGAGCCGACGATAGGAGCCCGCGCTCGGCGCCGTGAGGGCGCAGAGCGCGGGGAGGTGGGCGAGCAGCCCGGCGATGAAGCTGCGGGCCGTCGCGGAGAGGCCCGCCGGATCGTCCGGGTCGGCGAAGGCGTTGCCGCCGTCCGGCGTCACGAGGGAGATGTGGGCGTGGAGGCCGCTGCCGGCCCCCTCCGGAAAGGGCTTCGGGGCCAGCGACGCGACGAGCCCCTGCGCGCGTGCGACGCCCCGCAGCGCCTCGCGCACCAGGACCTGCTCGTCGGCGGCGCGCAGGCCTGGGCGGGGCGCGAGGGCGATCTCGTTCTGGCCCCAGCCGCCCTCGGCGTGACAGCCCTCGACCTCGATCGATTGCGCCGCGAGCGCATCGAGGAGGGCGTCGGTGTGCTCCTGGGCCGCCGCCGCGCCGATCGCCGAGAAGCACGGGGTCCGGTCGATCGGCTGCCACCCGTCGCCGTCCTCGCGAGCGAGCACGTACTCGTTCTCGAACCCCGCGCGCAGCGCCAGGCCCGCATCGGCCAGCCGGGCCTCCATCCGCCTGAGGAAGTGGCGGGGACAGGTGGCCTCGGGCGAGCCGCCGAGATCGACCCAGTCGGCCAGCATGGCGCCGGTGCGAGGCGCGTAGGGCAGGACGCGGAAGGTCGCTGGATCGGGGCGCAGGCGCATCTCCCCCACGGGCCCCACACCGGGGACGTCGGCGATCTCGTCGTGCGCCGTCTGCGCGGGCTGGGCGCGCGTGAGGCCCACGCCCGAGACCATCCGGGCGCGCAGGCGGCCGGTCGTCACGCCCTTGGATCGCACGATGCCGTCGCTGCCGCACCACATGACCCGGGTGATCCGCACGCCGCGGTCCTCGGCCTCGGCGACGACCTCGTCGATCTCGCGCTCGCCCTCCATCGCGGGGCAGCCTCGCAGGTGCCGGCCAGCGCGGAACGTGGGTGCGCCCCCTGGCGCGCCGGAGTAGGGTGCCGATCCGGGGGGGCGCGTCAGGAGTCCAGAGCGCGGACGGAGGACGACGTGCCGAACGAGGAGCTCACGCGCCGCGACAGGAGCGGTGACGGGTGGCGGCGCTGGGGTCCCTACGTCAGCGAGCGCGCCTGGGGCACGGTGCGGGAGGACTACAGCGCCGACGGGCAGGCGTGGTCCTCCTTCCCCCACGACCACGCCCGCTCGAGGGCCTACCGCTGGAGCGAGGACGGCCTGGGCGGCATCTGCGACCAGGACCAGATCCTCTGCTTCGCCTTCGCCTTCTGGAACGGGCGCGACCCCATCCTCAAGGAGCGGATCTTCGGCCTGACGGGCGATGAGGGCAACCACGGCGAGGACGCCAAGGAGTACTGGTGGTACCTCGACTCCACCCCCACGCACTCGTGGATGCGCTGGCGCTACGCGTACCCCCAGGCCGCCTTCCCCTACGAGGCGCTCGTCTCCGTGAACCGGAGCCGCGGGCGCGGCGAGCCCGAGTTCGAGCTCCTGGACACCGGCGCGTTCGACGACGACCGCTACTGGGACATCGTCGCCGACTACGCGAAGGCGGGGCCGGACGACATCTGCATCCGGGTGACGGCCCGGAACGCCGGGCCCGAGGAGGCCACGCTCCACCTGCTGCCGACCCTCTGGTTCCGCAACCGCTGGTCGTGGGACCCCGCCATCGCGCGGCCGTCGCTGGAGGCCCGCGAGGGGCGCCTCGTCGCCGCCGACCCGGCGCTCGGCACGATGAGGCTCGCGGGCGCCGGGGAGCCCGAGCCGCTCGTCTGCGAGAACGAGACCAACAGCCGCAGGCTCTGGAGCCAGGAGGGGCCCGCGTTCCCGAAGGACGGGATCGGCGACCACGTGGTCCACGGCGCGGCCACGGTGAGCCCCGAGGGCAGGGGGACCAAGGGAGCCCTGTGGTACCGGCTGGCGGTCGCGCCGGGCGAGTCCGCCGAGGTCCGCCTCCGGCTCTCGGCCGGGTCGCTCCACCTGGGCCCCGGTTGGACGGGGACCATGTCGGAGCGCGAGCGCGAGGCCGACGACTTCTACGCCGCGCTGGCCCCGGGCGCGACGGCCGACGAGGCCCACGTGCTGCGGCAGGCGTTCGCCGGGATGCTCTGGAGCAAGCAGTTCTACCACTACGACGTGGCCCGCTGGCTCGACGGCGACCCGGCCGGGCCGCCTCCACCGCCCGAGCGGCGCAGCGGCCGCAACTCGCGCTGGCGGCACCTCAGCAACCACGACGTCATCTCGATGCCCGACAAGTGGGAGTACCCGTGGTACGCGGCCTGGGACCTGGCCTTCCACTGCGTCACGCTGGCCCACGTCGACCCGGCCTTCGCCAAGGAGCAGCTGCGCCTCGTCACTCGGGAGTGGTACATGCACCCCAACGGCCAGCTGCCGGCCTACGAGTGGAACTTCGGCGACGTCAACCCGCCCGTGCACGCGGTGGCGGCGCTGCGCGTGTTCGAGATCGACGGGGGCCGGGACGTCGAGTGGCTCGAGCGGATCTTCCACAAGATGCTGCTCGGGTTCACGTGGTGGGCGAACGTCAAGGACCCCGAGGGCGACAGCCTCTTCGGCGGGGGCTTCCTCGGCATGGACAACATCGGCCCCTTCGACCGCTCCTCGCCCCTCGGCGAGGGGCTGAGCCTGGCGCAGGCCGACGGCACCGGCTGGATGGCCCTGTACTGCCTCTCCATGCTCGAGACGGCCCTGCTGCTCGCCGCCCACGACCCGTCCTACGAGGACGTCGCCGTCAAGTTCTTCGAGCACTTCACGCTCATCCAGCACGCGATCAACGAGCGGGGCCTGTGGGACGAGGCCGACGGCTTCTACTACGACCAGATCCGGCGCGCATCGGACGGGGCGCAGTGGCCCGTCCGCGCGCGCTCGATGACCGGCCTCATCCCGCTGTACGCCGTCGGCGTCGGCGACGGGTCCCTCGTCGAGGGCCTGCCCGAGCTCCGCCGCCGGATCGTGGACTTCCTGCGCGCCCGCCCCGAGTTCGAGGGGGCGATCCGGCTCGACTCGGACGGCGGCCGCCCGACCGTGCTCCTCGCCCTCGTGGGGCTCGACCGGCTCCCGCGGGTGCTCGAGCGGCTGGGGGACGAGGAGGAGTTCCTCTCCCCGTACGGCGTGCGCGCGCTCTCGGCCGCCTACCGCGGGCGGCCGCTCGAGATCTGGCAGGACGGCCACGTGGCCGCGACGGTCGACTACGAGCCGGCCGAGTCGACCTCGGCGCTCTTCGGGGGCAACTCCAACTGGCGCGGGCCCGTGTGGTTCCCGGTCAACTCCCTGCTGATCGGCGCGCTCCTGCGCTACCACCGGCACCTGGGCGACGGCTACACGATCGAGTACCCGCGGGGATCGGGCCGGCAGCGCACGCTGCGCGAGGTCTCGATCGACCTGGCGGAGCGCCTCGTGGGGATCTTCCTCCCCGACGAGCGGGGCCGGCGGCCGGTGTTCGGCGGCCTCGAGCGCTTCCAGGGCGACCCCGAGTGGCGCGACGCCCTGCTGTTCCACGAGTACTTCAACGGCGACGACGGCGCCGGCCTCGGCGCCTCGCACCAGACCGGGTGGACGGGCCTCGTGGCCGACCTGATCATCCGCCTCGCCGAGGCGAGGACGGCGCCGTCATGATGCCCCGGCCCGGGGCCCACCCCGACGCGGACGGCACGAGCTTCGCCCTCGTCAGCAGCGTCGCCGATGCCGTCGAGGTCTCCCTGTTCGACGACGCCGGCGTCGAGGAGCGCATCGCGCTGCGCCCCGCCGACGGCTACCGCTGGGAGGGCCACGTCCTCGGCGTCGGCCCGGGGCGCCGCTACGGCTTCCGCGTCCACGGCCCGTGGGACCCGGCCGCCGGGGCCCGGTGCAACCCGGCCAAGCTCCTGCTCGACCCCTACGCCCGCGCGGTCGCCGGGCAGGTGCGGTGGGGCCGCGCCGTGCACGGCGGCTCGGAGGGCGACCCCGACCGGGCGGACCCCGCCGACTCGGCGCCGTTCGTGCCCCGTTCGGTCGTCTGCGGCGACGGCTTCGACTGGGGCGACGACCGGCCCCCCGGTACGCCGATGGCCGACTCGATCATCTACGAGCTCCACGTGAAGGGCTTCACCAGGCGCCACCCCGCGGTTCCCGAGCCCCTGCGCGGGACCTACGCCGGGCTCGCCCACCCGGCGGTCCTCGAGCACCTCGTCGGCCTGGGGATCACCGCGGTCGAGCTGATGCCCGTGCACCAGTTCGTCCACGACGAGGCCCTGGCGGCCCGGGGGCTGCGGAACGCCTGGGGCTACCAGTCGATCGGGTTCTTCGCGCCGCACAACGAGTACTCGTCCGGCGGCGAGGGCGGCGAACAGGTCGTCGAGTTCAAGCGGATGGTGCGGGCCCTCCACGGCGCCGGCCTCGAGGTCATCCTCGACGTGGTCTTCAACCACACCGCCGAGGGCGGCGCCGACGGACCGACGCTCTGTTTCCGCGGCATCGACAACGCCGGCTACTACCGCCTGGCCGAGGACGGGGGCGCCTACGTCGACGACACCGGCTGCGGGAACACCCTGGACACCCACCGCCCCTTTGCCCTGGGGCTGGTGATGGACTCGCTTCGCTACTGGGCGGAGGAGATGCGGGTCGACGGCTTCCGCTTCGACCTCGCGGCGAGCCTCGGGAGGGCGACGAGCGACTTCGACCCGCACTCGGCCTTCCTCCAGGCGGTCGGCCAGGACCCCGTGCTGTCGCGGGTGAAGCTGATCGCCGAGCCGTGGGACACCGGCTGGGGCGGCTACGAGGTGGGGGACTTCCCCCCCGGCTGGAGCGAGTGGAACGGGCGCTACCGCGACACCGTCCGGGACTACTGGCGAGGGGTCCCGGGCAGCCTCCCGGACCTGGCCACGCGGCTGGCGGGCTCGAGCGACCTCTACGGCAAGGGCGGCAGGCGGCCGTCGGCCTCGGTCAACTTCGTGACGGCGCACGACGGCTTCACGCTGGCGGACCTGGTGGCCTACGACCGCAAGCACAACGAGGCCAACGGCGAGGGCAACCGCGACGGCACCGACGACAACCGGAGCTGGAACTGCGGCGCCGAGGGGCCGACCGACGACCCGGCCATCCTCGAGCTACGGGCCCGGCAGGAGCGCAACCTGATGGCGACCCTGCTGCTGTCCCAGGGCGTGCCCATGCTGCTCGGGGGCGACGAGATGGGCCGCACCCAGGGCGGCAACAACAACGCCTACTGCCAGGACGGGCCGCGCTCCTGGGTCGACTGGGAGCTGGCCGGCCGCCAGGACGACCTCAGGGCCTTCGTCGCCCGGCTCTGCCGGATGCGGCGCGAGCACCCGGTCTTCCGCCGCCGCCAGTTCCTCCGCGGCGTGGACGCCGGCGTCCAGCGGGCCGACATCGGCTGGTTCCGCCCGGACGGCGAGCCCATGTCCCAGGCCGACTGGGCCGCGGGATACGCGCGGGCGATCGCGGTCGGGCTGAGCGGGAGGGGCGGCGACGGCGCGCCCGCCGACGACGCCTTCGCCCTCCTGCTCAACGCCTGGTGGGAGCCGCTCGAGGTCCGGCTGCCGGAGGTCGCGCGGCCGTTCGCGTGGAGCGTCGCGCTCGACACGGCCGACCCGTCGGTCGGAGCGGACGGGGGCGGCCCGGCCGTCGATCCGGCCGCGGCGCTCGCGCTCGGCCCGCGCTCGCTGGTGGTCCTGCGGGGCGTCCCCGCGCCGGACGCGCCGCCCACGCCGGCCTGGGCCTCGCTCGCGAGCGCCTGACCGGATGAGGGCGGAGCGGCTCGTTCACGACGCGCGGGCGATGTGACCGTGCCGGCCGCTCCGGAGGGCGGCCGCGCGGGCTGGCGCCGGCACGCGCCCTGGCTCGCCGCCCAGGTCGCGCTCTGGGTCGCGGTCGCCGCCATCCTGCGCCTCGCCCTCGTGCCGGGCGAGTCGTGCCCCGCGGTCGGCCGGGCGGAGGCCGCGCGCGCCATCGACGCCGGGGCGGACTGGCTCGTGGAGGGGCAGCGGCCGGACGGCCGCTTCCGCTACGGCTACCTCGCGGACGAGGGGCGGCCGGCGCCGGGCTACAACGTGACCCGCCACGCCGGGGTCATGGACGCGCTCTACCGGGTCGGGCGCGTCGGCCCCGCGAACGCCGCCCTCGGATACGTGGAGGCCAACCTGATCCACCACGACGGCTGGACGGCGTTCGCGCCGTCCGGCGAGGACGCCAACGTCGGCGCGGCCGCCCTGCTCGCCGTCGCCCTGGTGCACCGCCGCGAGGCCACCGGCGACCGGGACCACGACGCGGTCCTGCGCGGGCTCGGGCGGTTCATCGTCGCCCAGCAGCGCCCCGACGGGAGCATCCTGCAGTACTGGAGCCGGGCGACGGGCGCCAGCGTCCCCGGCGTGTTCGGCAAGTTCTCGACCGGCGAGGCCTTCTACGCCCTGGCCCTGATGGACCGCGCCTTCCCGGGGGAGGGGTGGCTGCCGCCGGCGCGCCGCACGGCCGACTACCTCTCGACGCGCCGCGACGCCGCCGAGGGCCACGCGTTCCGCCAGTCCGACCACTGGGCGGCCTACGGGCTGGCGACGCTCGCCCCGGCGGGGCTCACCGAGGCCGAGGCCGGCTACGCCCGGTGGCTGGCGGGGTACTTCGGCTTCCTGGTCCGCCTCGAGTCGCAGCGCGTCGGCCGGCCCCTGAACCCGTTCTCCGAGTCGGGCGCCTCCCTCGGCACGGTGGGCGAGGGCACGACCGCCCTCTGGCGGCTGGCGGGGAGCGATCCCCGCCTCGCCGACCTCCGCGACCGCCTGGGCGATCGGAGCGCCTGCCTGGCGGGCATCCTCGTCGAGCGGCAGGTCGCGCGGACGGCCCCCGACCCCAGTGCCCGGGGGGCGTGGTTCGCGGACGGCTACACGCAGATGGACGACCAGCAGCACGCGGTGGCGGCGCTCCTCGGCGCGCTCCCGGCGCTCGGATGAGCGGGGGCCTCCTGATCGCGGGGTTCCTCGCGACGACCAACGCCGGCCGGGTCGCTCTGGCGCGCGACGGCGCCCGCCCCGGCGGACGCGACCTGGCGGCGGCCCTGGCCGCCGGCGCCGTCCTGATCGCCGCCGCGGCCGCCGCCGCGGACCCATTGCTCGACGCCCTCGACATCAGCCCGGAGTCGTTCCGCATCGGGGCGGGGCTCGTGCTCGCGGTCGGCGGGGCGGTCAGCCTCATCCGTCCGCGGCGCTCGGGGCCCTTCGCCGCGGTCCTCGTCACCCCCGAGCTGGCGTGCTTCGCCATCAGCGCGGGCGCCGAGGAGCCGCTCCCGCAGGTCCTCGGCGCCGCCGCCCTCGCCCTCGCCGTCGCCGCGCTGGCGGCCCTCGCCCCGCGGCCCGAGGCGATCGGACGGGTCGCGCCGTTTCTCGCCGCCCTCCAGCTCGTCGTGGGCGTGGCGCTGGTCGTGGCGGGCGTCCGGGACGTGTAGGCCGCCCACTGGCGGCCTCATCGCGAGCACGGCCCGCCCGAGTGTACGCTCGCCGCACGAGCTCCGGGATCCAGTCCACGACCGGCACCAGCTCGGAGGCCTCGCGTGATCCTCCGCCCGGGGCGCACGGTCCGGACGCGGTCGTCTTCGACCTGGACGGGGTGCTCCTCGACTCCGAGCCGCGCTGGAACGCGGCGAGGGAGGCGCTGGTCCGCGAGGCCGGCGGCACCTGGCGGCCCGAGGCGGCCACGGCGATGATGGGCATGAGCTCATCCGAGTGGTCGGTCTACATGCGGGACGCCCTCGGCGTGCCGATGGACCCGGGCGACATCAACGAGCAGGTCGTCCGCCGCATGGAGCAGGGGTACGCCCGCGAGCTGCCGCTCCTGCCGGGGGCGAGGGAGGTCGTCCACGCGCTCGCCGGCCGGTGGCCGCTGGGGCTGGCCTCGTCCGCGAACCGGGAGATCATCGATGTCGTGCTCAGCCTCGCGCGGCTCGATGGCCTGTTCCGCGCCACCATCTCCTCGGAGGAGGTCGCCCGCGGCAAGCCGGCTCCCGACGTGTACCTCGAGGCCGCACGGCGACTGCGGGCCCGCCCGGCGCGCTGCGTGGCCATCGAGGACTCGTCGAACGGCCTCCGAGCCGCCGCTGCCGCGGGGATGACCGTGATCGCCGTGCCGAATCCCCACTATCCCCCCAGCCCGGACGCCATGACGCTGGCGGCAGCCACCGTGACCGCGGTCGGCGAGGTCACCCCCGGCTTGGTGGCGTCCCTGAACCCGCAGCCGTAGCTCGAGCCCTCCGCGGGCTGACGCGGGTTCCGCCCCGGTGACGCCCGGGTAGCCAATGGGTGACCGGCGCCCGTCCTCGGAGGCCGTCATGTCGTACCGGATCCGCCCCGACTCACCCGTCCGCAAGAACGTCCGGCGCCTGGCCCGGCGCGAGCTTGACCGGTCGCTGGCGGCGCTCGCCGACCCGGGTGAGCTCGGGCTGGAGGAGACCGTCCACGACGTGCGCAAGCGGTGCAAGAAGGTCCGCGGCGTGCTGCGGCTGGCGCGCCCCGGACTCGGCCGCGAGTACTCCCGCGCCAACGCCGGCGTGCGCGACGCCGCCCGCGAGCTTTCGGGGCTCCGTGACGCCCACGCGACCCTGGCGACGTTCGACGAGCTGGTCGCCGCCACGCGCGGGGACGCCGCGGACGGCGGCGCGCTCGCGCGGGTGCGGAGGGGCTTGGCCGCGCGGGCCGGCGCGGCGGGCGATGCGGATGCGCAGCGGGCCCTGGCCCGGGCCGCCGAGCGGCTCGCGGAGGTGCGCCGCCGCGTGCCGCGCTGGTCACCCGACGACGACGTCGCCGTCCTGCTCGGCGGGCTCGAGGCCAACTACGCCCGAGCGCGCCGCGCCTTCCATGCCAGCCTCGACGACCCGGCCGACGAGGCGCTGCACGAGTGGCGCAAGCGCGTGAAGTACGGCTGGCATCACGCGAAGCTGATGCATCCCGTCGCGCCGAGCGCGCTCGGGCCGATGGCGAAGCGGCTCAAGGACCTCTCCGACGGGCTGGGCGACGACCATGACCTCGCCGTGCTGCGGGCCCTGATCGTCGCGGCGCCGCGGGACTTCGGCGGCGCCGCCTCGAAGGAGGCGGTGGCCCTGATCGACGGCGCGCGAGGCGACCTCCAGGACCGCTGCCTCCGCCTCGGCGCGCGGATCTACGCGGAACCGGCCCCGGCGTTCCGGAAGCGGCTGGGCGGCTACTGGGCGGCCTGGCAGACCCTGGGCCGCGAGCGGCCGGCGGGCGAGATCGGCGACCTGGCGAGCGAGCCGGCGGACCGGCCGCCGCACGCCGCCGACCTGCTCTCCGCGGCGGCTCGGTGACGCAGGAGGTCGAGCGGCGGTTCTCGTCCTCTTCACGACGCCGATTCGCGGGCTGCTCCGGCCGGCGCCGGCTCCGGAGCCGGGCCCTCTTGCCGCCTGGACCGGCCCGGCAGGAAGAGCGCCGCGACCAGGCCGATGAGGCCGAAGGCGGCGAGGGAGACCATCGCCAGAGCGTACGAGCCCCTGGCCAGGCCGGACACCAGGATCGTTCCCGCGATCGCCGTGCCGAAGGACGAGCCCAGGTTGGACACGCTGCGGGACAGCCCCGAGATCTCGCCCTGCAGCGCCTCGGGGAAGCTGGACTGCACGACGTTGACCGAGGGGGTCAGCATCGTGCCGACGCCGAGGCCGATCAGCGCGAGCCCGGGCACGAAGGCGGCGATGGCGTCCGACGCGTACACCAAGCCGATCAGCAGCCCGATTCCGGCCACCGTGAGGACGAAGCCGGCGACGATGAGGGTCCGCTGCGAGTAGCGCTTGGCGAGCCGCTCGGCGGCGAGGGAGGAGAAGAGGATGCCGAGCGTCGCGGCGGTGAAGATCACGCCGGTCTCGACGGCGTTGTAGCCGCGGACCACCTGGAGGTAGGCCGCGACCGTGAACGAGGTGCCCAGCAGGAGCAGCCACTGGGTGTTCTGGGTGACGAGGGCGAGGTTGGAGGTCCGGTTCCGGAACAGCCCCGTGGACAGCAGCGGCTCCTTCCCGGCCCGCTCCTGCGCGCGGATGTACAGGAGGAACCAGACCAGGAACGCGACCCCGACCGCCATGAGCACGGCCGTCAGCACGAGGTCCTCGTCCGCCTGGAGGATCCCGAGGACGAGGAAGAGCATCCCGACCCCGGACAGGATCGCCCCCACGACGTCGAAGCGTCGCGTCGGGTCGGCCGGGATGGGATCCACGATCCCGCGGCTGAGGAGCACGATGGCCACGATCACCAGGGCCTGGAACACGAATGCGGCCCGCCAGCTGATCGCCGAGGTGATGAGGCCGCCGATCAGCGGGCCGGCCGCGGCGCCGATGCCCCCCATGCCGCTGATCACCCCGAAGGCCTTGGCCCGCGAGGTCAGGTCGGTGAAGGCGATCGTGGCGAGGATGTAGACGGGCGGGATCAGCAGTGCGGTGCCGACCCCCTCCAGGACGGAGTTGCCGAGGATCAGCACGCCGAGGCCGGGGGAGAGCGCGCTGAGGATGGCCCCGACGCCGTAGAGGAGGAGCCCCCCGATGAAGCAGCGCTTGCGGCCCCACCGGTCGGTGAGCTTGCTGGCGGGGATCATGAAGATCGCCATGATCAGCAGGAACAGGGTGATCGTCGTCTGCACGCCGTCGACGGTGGTGTCGAGGTCGCTGCTGATGTCGGTGATCATCACGTTCATGTTCGAGCCGGCGAAGCTGCAGATGAACTGGGCGAGGGCCAACGGGAGCAGGAGCCGTCGCGGCGAGAGGCCCGTCGTGCGCCCCGGCTCGCTCGGGGGGCTCGTGGCGTGAGCCGACACGGCGGCGAGTCTAGGCGGCGGGGGGCTCGGGCATGGGCGTCCCGTCCCAGGACATGTCCTCGACGAACGCCGTGCCGGCGGCGACGTGCTCCTGTCGCGCCACCCGGTTCCAATGGCGGCGCCCGATGAGGAAGTAGAGCGCGGGCAGGACGTCGCGCGGCTCGAAGAAGGCGTCGGGGGTGGTCAGCAGCGCCCGCAGGACCCGCCCCGGCGGACCCGAGGGGATGTGCGGGTCGAGCAGGTACGCGTCGTACTGGCGGCTCAGCCCGGCCGGCACGATCCGCAGCTCGGGCGACCGCCCGGCGATCGCCTCGGCGAGCAGCGTCCCGGGGACGAAGAAGGCGCCGGCGCTCGCCCGGGGGTTGGCCTCGATCATCACCAGCCGGTCTCCCGTGCGCCGGTAGTCGAAGCCGATGCACCCGGTGAAGCGGGTCGCCTCGGCGATGCGCCTGACCGGGCCGAGGGACCCGAAGTCGTCGATCGTCGAGAACCGGATCGACCAGCCGCCCTCCGCGGCGATGGTGGGCTCGTAGGGGCAGTGCACCAGCACCTCGCCATCGCGCACCACGCTGAATGAGCAGGCGTCGTCGCCCTCGACGTACTCCTGGACCAGCCAGGGGTTGTCGGCCGTCGGCCGGCAGTCCTCGACGCGGCTCTCGCCCGCGCGCGGGCCGTGGTTGGTCAGGTAGACGAGCCCGCCGCGCGAGAAGGCCGGGCGGGCGACGAAGGCCTCGAGCCGCCCGGCGGCGGCCGCCAGCTCGCGGCCCGACGTCACGACCTTCGTCGCCGGGATCGGCAGGCCGATCCGGTCGCAGAGCGCCACGAAGCGGCTCTTGTCGTGAAGCTCGGCGACCGTCGCGAACGGCGACGTGAAGATCGGCGCCGGGACGCGATCGGCGTACCGCGCGAGGAAATACGTCTCCTCGAAGCTCGGGACGACCAGGTCGATGGCCCGGGCGCGGACGATCTCCGCGACGTCGTCGACGAACCGCAGCGGCTGGGGCGCCGGCGGCGCGATGACGTGCGCTTCGTCGGCCCGGTGGGAGTGCAGCGCCGGCGACAGCTGGTAGGAGTCGGCGACATCGACTCGCGCGCCCACCTCGTGGAACGCCCGGACCAGGGCGGTCGCGGGCGGGAAGCGCCCGCTGGTGACGAGCACCGCGAGCCTGTCCAAGGAGGTGCCCAGGCGTCTCTCCTTCGTGCGGGTGGTGCCGCAGCCTACGAGAGCCGCTCCTCCAGGCTGGTCGTC
>DATAGF010000039.1:0-13893 GCA_036257075.1 Miltoncostaeaceae bacterium | reverse complement strand
GGCGACCGCCGAGTTGGTGGTGCCCAGGTCGATGCCGATCGTCTTGCTCATGCGTTCAGTTCCTCCTCGGCCGGGCGTGGCCGGCCCGCGGGGTCGAAATTGTCTGACGCGATCCTAGATCTAAGTCATCGTGTGTCAAGTCGATCTCAGTCGATTTGACTTAGATTTACCGCTCATCGCGCCCAGGTCGGCCCGCGACGGCGGCGGGCGCGGCGAGCCCGGTGGCTCCCCGGACCCGGCGACGGCCCTCGGGGCAGAGGTCGAGGAGCGGGCAGTCGAGGCAGCGCGGCGATCGGGCGGTGCAGATCGTGCGGCCGTGGGCGATCAGGTGCACGTGGGTGGCGTAGGTGAGCTCCGGCGGGATCCAGCGGCTGAGGCGCTCCTGAGCCCGGGCGGCGCTCGAGCCCGGGGGCACGATGCCCGTGCGGAGGGCGATCCTGTGGACGTGGGTGTCGACGGGCAGCACGGGCGCGTCGAAGCAGAAGCACATGACGCAGGCGGCGGTCTTCGGGCCGACCCCGGGGAGCGCGGTGAGGAAGGCCATGGCCTCCTCCAGGGGCGTCTCGCCGAGCCACTCGAGGTCGTCGCCGCGGGGGTCGTCGGCGATGATGTCCAGCACGTGCTGGATGCGGGGCGCCTTCTGGCCCGCGAGCCCGGCCACCCGCACCGTCTCCTCGACCTCGGCGGTGGGCGCTCGCCGCACGTCGTCCCACGCCGGGTAGCGCGACCGCAGCGCCTCGAAGGCCCGCAGCTGGTTGACGTCGGTCGTGCTGTGGCTGAGCAGGGTGGTGACGAGCTCGCTCACCGGATCGTTGCGCCGCCGCCAGGCGATGTGGCCCTGGGACCGCTCGAGCCGGGCGGCGATCTCCCGGGCGTGGGCGCGGGTGCCGGGGCGCGGTGGGGCCATCGGGGAACCCTAGTCGCGCCCGCCTTGACGGTCCCGGGACGCGCGCCGAGACGCGCGCGCGACGGCGCCGACGTACGGTGACCCCATCACGACGAACCCGGGAGGCCGGATGTCCACCGCCGCCATCACCATCGCCCACCGCGACGAGATCGAGCGCACCGGCAATTGGTCGCTCGTCCGCCGCACGCTCGGCGTCAGCTCGTTCGGCATCAACATCGTCGACATCCCGCCCGGCGGGGGGATCCCCGAGCACGACGAGACATCGCGGGACCAGGAGGAGCTGTTCGTGGTGCTCAGCGGCTCGCCGGTCTTCGTCATCGACGGGGAGCGGATCCCGGCGCCGGCGGGCACCTTCGCGCGCCTCGACCCCGAGCCGCGCCGGACGATCGTCAACGACGGCGCCGAGACCGCCTCGGTGCTGATCGTGTCGGCCCCGCGCACGAGCGGCTACGAGCCCCTGGAATGGGCGTGACCGTCCCGGCGGACATCGCCGCCTACCGCGACCTCTGGCGCGCGGCGCCGCCCGACGTCGCCGTGCGCCACGGCATCGCCCTCCACGAGGTGGCGGGCGCCGTGTGCCTGGGCTGCGCGTCCATGTCCGGGGCGCCCATCTTCAACCACGCCTTCGGCGTCGGCCTCCGCGCGCCGACGGGCGACGCCGAGCTGGACGAGATCCAGGGTTTCTACGATGAGCTCGGGGCCGCGTACTCGGTGGCCGTCGACCCGGCGGCGACCGGGCTCGCGGGCCTCCTGGAGCGGCGCGGCTTCTGCGAGACCCGCCCGTGGATGACCTTCCGCCGCCGGCCGGGAGGGGCCGAGGCGCCGGGGGGCTTGCGGATCGTGGAGGCCGCGCCGCCCGCGCCGAGGCCTTCGGCGCGATCGTCGCCGCCGCCTTCGAGATGCCGCCCGACTTCGCGGGCTGGATGGCCGCGCTTGCCGACCGGCCCGGCTGGACCGCCCTGCTGGCCCTCGACGGCGACGAGCCGGTCGGGGCCGCCGCCCTCTTCGTGAACGGCCGCGCCGCCTGGCTCGGGATGGGCGCCACCCTCCCGGAGCACCGAGGGCGGGGCGCCCAGGGGGCGCTCTTCGCCGAGCGCATCCGCCGCGCCGCGGAGCTCGGCCTGGAGGCGGTGCTCACGGAGACCGGCGCGCCGGTCGGCGAGGAGGGCCCCGGCCCCTCCTACCGCAACATGCTCCGCTACGGCTTCGCCGAGGTCGCCCTGCGGCACAACCTGCGCTCCCCGGGCTAGGCGTCCTCGGCCGAGGCGTCGCCCGCCGAGGCGTCCTCGGCCTCGTCCACGAGGGCGCGCTCGATCGCCTCGTCGGCGAGGGCGAGGATCGTCGGCACCCAGACCAGGTCCTCGGCGGGGTCCGCCGGCGGGGCGCCGGCCGCCAGGTGCCGGACCCCCTCCGAGGCGGCAGGCGCCTCGGGGTCGTCGCTCGCGGCCACCGCGCTGCGGGCCCAGGTGCGGATCTCCGGATCGCCCGTGGAGCGGGCCAGCTCGGAGATGTCCTCGGGCCGGCGGCCCGCCTCGACGTAGGCGGCGATCTCCGGCTCGAAGTCCTCGGGGTCGAGGTCGAGCATGTCGGCCGCGATCACGCCGGCGGCGGTCGCGGCGGCCACGGCGGCCCCCGGCCCGCCCTCGGCGATCGCCGCCTCGGCGGCCCGCAGCCGCTCGCGCGCCCGGGCGCCGGCCGCCGCGAGCTCGGTCGCGGCCCGGACGGCCAGGGCCCGCGCCAGCGGCGTGTCCGGGCTGGGGTCAGCCGCCCACGGCAGGACGATGTCGAACGCCTCGCGGTCCTCGGGCGCCGCGGCGGCCCGCGCGCGCTCCAGGGCCGCCTCCATCGGGCCGCGCAGCTCCGGCCAGTGCGCGGCCGCCGCGGCCCCGGCCAGGTCCGCCGGATCGGCGGCGGGGTCCCCCTCGTCGGACAGGGCGCGCGCCAGGGCCCAAGTCTCCGGCCCGAGCACCCCGCGCGGGAAGCTGAGCCCGGTGACGGCCAGCACGCGCAGCAGGGCCTCCTCGGGCGTCACCGGACCGTGTTGTCGAGCACGCCCAGCCCCTCGATCTCGACCCTCACGCGGTCGCCCGGCGCGAGGAACGCGCCGCGCGCGACGCCGACGCCCGCCGGCGTGCCCGTCGTGATGACGTCGCCGGGCTGCAGCGTGAAGCTGGCCGAGCAGAACGCCACGAGGGCGTCCACCGCGAAGACCATGTCGGCCGTGCTGCCGTGCTGGCGCACCTCGCCGTTGACCGTGGTGCGGATCGCGAGCGCCTGGGCGTCCGGGACCTCATCGGCGGTGGTCACCCAGGGGCCGAAGGGGGCGAAGGTGTCGCCGCCCTTGGCCCGCACCCACTGGGGCTCCTCGCGCTGGCGGTCGCGGGCGGTGACGTCGTTCATGACCGCGTAGCCGAACACGTGGTCCAGGGCCCGCTCCCGCGGCACGTCGCGCGCCGGGCGGCCGATCACCACGGCGAGCTCGCCCTCGTAGTCGAGCTCCTCGGTGTAGGCGGGCCGCACGACCTCGGCGGCCGGCCCGGTGACCGAGGAGGCGAGCTTGGCGAACAGCAGCGGCTCGCGCGGCAGCGCCGCGCCGGTCTCGGCCGCGTGGTCGCGGTAGTTGAGGCCCACCCCGATCAGCTTGCCGGGGGCGAGCGGGGCCAGCAGCTCGAGGCCGTCCAGGGGCACCGGGTCGCCGGCCGGCTCCGGCGCCCCCTCGAGGGCGTCCGCGACGTCGCGCCCGGCGAGGGGCACCACCGTGCCGTCGCCGAGCGACCCAAGCCGCGAGCGGGCCCCGTCGCGATACCTGCACAGGCGCATGGCGCCGCTATCCTAGTCGGGCCGGGGCCGCGCCCCCGCGACGTGTCACCCGACCCCCGAGGGGCGACCGGACATGGCCACCGAGCTTCACGAGCTGGACGCCGCCTCGCCGCGGCGAAGGTCCGGGCTATCGCGGGCGGTGCTCCGGCTGGTCGACCGCAGCCGGATCACGCCGAACGCGGTCACGATCATCGGCTTCCTCGGGATCTGCGCCGCCGCGGGCCTGGCCCTGGCGCGTGAGTGGGTGGCCGCCTCGCTGGTCTTCATCGCCTCGGGGCTCGTCGACTCGCTCGACGGGCTGCTGGCGCGCTACCAGAACCGGGTGACGGCCTTCGGGGCCTTCCTCGACTCGACGCTCGACCGGCTCGCCGAGGGCGTCATCATCGGCGCCATCGGCATCACCTTCGCGCAGGACGACAACATCTGGGGCCTGGCGGCGTGCTTCGTCGCGCTGACGGCGTCGTTCATCGTCTCGTACGCGCGCGCCCGCGCCGAGGGCCTGGGCATCCCCGGCTCCAGCGGGGGCCTCATGGGCCGGCCCGAGCGGCTCGTGATCGTCGGCGCCGCCCTCTTCCTGGGCAGCGTGGGCGACGTCCTGCCGGTCGGCATGGCCATCCTCGCCGGCCTCAGCCTCATGACGGCCGCCCACCGGATCCTGCTCGTCTACCGCGCCTCCGGGTGAGCCGGCCGCTGCGGATCGCCCTGGTCTCGCCGCTGCCGTCGCCGCCGCGCGACGACGTGGCCCGGCACGTCGCCGAGGTCGCCGGGGCGCTCGCCGACCGGGGGCACGCCGTCACGGTGCTGGCCCCGGCGAAGACGCGGGACCGCATCGCCGCCGGGCGGCAGCGCCTGCGGGCCGCCGAGGCCGGCGACCCGTCGGCGGTGGTGGCCGACCCCGGCGAGGTGCGCGAGGTGGCGATCGGGCGGGCGCTGCCGGCCGGGCCCGGCCGGCGCGTCGGCGGGCCCTTCGACCTGGTGAGCGCGATGGAGGCGGCCCTCTCGCGGCCGTCCTTCGACGTGGTCGACCTCCACGAGCCGCTCGCGCCGAGCCCGGCGCTGGCGGCGCTCCGCCACGCGCGCGGGGTCGCCGCCGTCACCTTCCACCGGGCCGAGCCCCTCGCGGGCGTCGCCTTCCTGCGGCCGCTGGTCGACCGGGCGCTGTCGCGCGCCGACCTCCGCGTGGCCACGACCCGGGCCGGGGCGGAGGCGCTCGCCGAGATCCTGCCCGGCGACTACGCGGTGATCGCCCCGGGCGTGGACCTCCGCATGATCCCGGCCCCGACGCCCCGGACGGGGCCGCCGCCGTTGACGCTCGTCGCCCGCGGCCGCGACAGGGCGGGCCTGCGCTTCGCCCTCGGGCTGCTGCGCGCGCTCGACCCCGGCACCGTCGGCCCGGTGACCCTGGTGGGGCCGCCTGACGCCCCCTGGCGGACGCGCGCCGCCGTCCCGAAGGTCCTGCGCGACCGCGTGGTCGTCGTGCCCGACGCCGGCCCGGCGGCCCGGGCGGCCGCGCTGGCGCCCGGCACGCTCGCGGTGCTGGCGACCGTCGAGGACGCCGCCGGGCCGGCGATGCGCGAGGCCCTGGCCTCCGGCTGCGCGGTCGTGGCGCCGCGGGGCGCCGGCGCCGACGAGCTCGCCCGCCACGGCGTCGAGGCCCTGCTGCTGCCGCCCTTCTCGCGGGACGCCTGGTCGGCCGCCATCGCCGAGCTCGCGGTCGACGGGGCCCGGCGGGGTGCCCTGGGGGCCGCGGCCGCGGCGGCCGGGCTGCGCGGCTGGGACGACGTGGCCGCCGACCTCGAGGACGCCTACGCGGCCGCGCTCGCCCCGTCGCGCCGGGCCAGGAGCCGCCCCGACGAGCGGGTCGTCGCCGACCTGCGCGTGCGGGCCGGGGCCTACGTCGCCCCGGAGCGGATCGTCGCCGCGTGCCGCGAGCGGGGCATCGGGGCCGTCGCCGTCGCCTCGCCGGATGGGATCGCGCCCGCGCTGGCCGTGGCGGCCGCCGCCCCCGACGACCTCGCGGTCGTGGTCGGCCAGGAGATCCCGACGACGGACGGCGCCCTCATCGGGCTCTTCCTGGTCCGCGACGTGGAGCCCGGCCTCGACCCCGCCGCGGCCGCCGCCGCCGTCCACGCCCAGGGGGGCGTGGTGCTCGCGCCGCACCCGGACCGGGCGCCGTCCCCGCCCTCGCCCCAGGCGCTCCGCCGCCTGGGCGGGGAGGTGGACTGCCGCGAGCTCGTGGCCGGGGCGGCCGAGGGCCCCGGCGAGGAGGAGACCGCCCGGATCGCCCAGCGGATGGGCGTCCTCGGCTGCGCCGGCAGCGCCGCGGAGCGGCCCGAGGACGTCGGCTCGGCGGTCACCGAGCTGCGCCCCTTCCACGGCCCCTCGGACTTCCTCGACGCGCTCGCGGAGGCCCATCTGGCCCGTCCGCCGCGCCGCCGCCGGGCGCGCGCGCCGCAGGGGCGGCGCCGCGGCAGGCGCGTTCCGGACTCGTGAAACGGCCCCCGGCAGGAGTAGCGTCCGACCCGCCAAATACGACGGTCGCTCATGACGCCTGACCCGCCCAGCCCACGCTCCACCCGCCGCTCCCGGGGCGGCCGCCGCGCCCCCGGGACGGTCGCCGGCGCGAGCCCCGAGGACATCCAGGACGCCTACCAGCGGCGCGCGATCGCGGAGATCGCGGCCCTGAACGACGCCATCACGGCCTGCGAGCGCTGCCGACCGGACGTGGAGCTGCCGGTCATGAGCTCCGGGTCCCCCCAGGCCGAGATCATGCTGATCAAGTGGACCGCCAGCCTGGCCGAGCGCCAGGAGGGCGTCGCCTTCTTCGGGCGCGCGGGCACGGCGATCCTGAAGAGCGTGCAACGCCTGGGGATCGACCCGCTGCTGCTCTATGGGACCCTCTGCGTGAAGTGCACGCACCTCGACGCCGACGAGGCCGCGCGGCTGTGCCCGGCCTGGCTGACGGCGGAGCTGCAGATCGTGCAGCCGCGGCTGGTCGTCCCCATGGGCGAGGTGGTGGTCGAGACGCTGAACGAGCTCGCCTTCCCGCTCTCGGAGCCGCTGCGGGCCGAGCAGGGAGTGGTCCAGCGCTGGACGCCGACGATCGAGGCGATCTACGTGCCCGACATCGACAGCTCGCTCGACGAGCAGAGCGCCAAGCGGGCCTTCTGGGCGGCCTTTCGGGCCGTGGGCGACTGGCACCAGGCCCAGCCGCCCTACTGATCCCTCATCGTGGCGCGCAGCCGGCGGACGGCTGAGGGCGCCGTGCCGGGCCGCCAGAGCGCGACCAGCGGCAGGCGGACGTCGTCGGCGAGCGGGACGGCGACCGTGCCCGCCGTGTCGGGCCATCCCCGCGGCACGAGCGCGATGGCGCCGACCTCGGCGAGCTCGCGGAGCGAGGTCCCGCCGGTGATGTGCGCCTCGACCGGCGTCACCTCGGCGCCGCCCGCGGCGGCCGTGGCAAGGAGCATGTCCGTGTAGGCCGTCCCCGGCGGGCTCCACGCCAGCAGCCGCTCGCCGTTGAGCTCGGCGAGCGCCGCGGCCTCCCGCCCCGCGAGCCGGTGCCCCGCGGGGACGCGCAGCTCGGCGGGCGTGGGGCGCAGCCGCGCCGTGGCGAGCTCCTCGCCGGGCGGCCCGGTGCGGGCCACAACCACCTCGACCTCCCCTGAGCGCAGGGCCGGCGCCACCTCCGAGGGACGCAGGTCGCGGAAC
The DNA here is from genome assembly GCA_036257075.1 of Miltoncostaeaceae bacterium. Taxonomy (GTDB): domain Bacteria; phylum Actinomycetota; class Thermoleophilia; order Miltoncostaeales; family Miltoncostaeaceae; genus DATAGF01. The sequence continues at coordinate 6,455 of DATAGF010000039.1, read as the reverse complement.
GAGACCGACAGCTCCGGAGCCCCCTCTCGGAGCGCCTGCACGATGTCGTCGCGCTCGCCGGCCGCCACGGCGGGGGTGACGCCCACCCGCACGGTCCCGGCCGTGCCGCGGCCGACCTCGCGGGCGCGGGCGACGGCGGCGTCGACGGCGTCGAGGGCGCGCGCGGCGCCGTCGAGCAGGGCGGCGCCCGCCGGGGTGAGCCGCACCTCGCGGGTCGTGCGCTCGAGCAGCGTCACGCCGAGCTCGCGCTCCAGCCGCCGCACCGACTTCGAGACGGCCTGCTGCCCCAGGTGCAGGCGCTCCGCGGCGCGGGTGAAGTTGAGCTCTTGGGCGACGGCCACGAACGCCCTCAGCTGGCGGAGCTCAGCCATCCACGCCCCGCGGTCGTGGGTCCACCTCCGATCGGCGTTTCATCTCGCCGGCCATCGGATGCATCATCGCAAGGGTCGGGCACGCGACGGGAGATGAACATGGAGACCAGGAGGCTTGGGGCGACGGGGCCGACGACGGCGGCGATCGGGCTGGGCTGCATGGGGATGTCGTCCCTCTACGGGCCGGCCGACGAGGACGAGGCGGTCGCGACCATCCACGCCGCGATCGACGCCGGCGTGACCCTGCTGGACACCGGCGACTACTACGGCGCCGGGCACAATGAGCTCTTGATCGCCCGCGCGCTGCGGGACCGCCGGCGCGAGGAGGTCCGGATCAGCGTCAAGTTCGGCGCGCTGCGCGACCCGGCCGGCGGATGGATCGGCTTCGACGGGCGGCCGGCGGCGGTCAAGAGCTCCCTGGCGTACACCCTCACCCGGCTCGGGACCGACCACGTCGACGTCTACCGCCCGGGACGGCTCGACTCGGCGGTCCCGATCGAGGAGACGATCGGCGCCGTCGCTGCGATGGTCGAGGCCGGGTACGTCCGGCACATCGGCCTGTCCGAGGTCGGCGGCGAGACGATCCGCCGAGCCGCGGCGGTCCACCCCATCTCCGACCTGCAGATCGAGTACTCGCTGATCTCGCGCGGCATCGAGGAGGAGATCCTGCCGACCTGCCGCGGGCTCGGGATCGGGATCACCGCCTACGGGGTGCTCTCGCGCGGCCTGCTGAGCGGCCACTGGAGCCGCGAGCGGGTCCTGAGCGACGGCGACTTCCGCGCCCACGCCCCGCGCTTCCAGGGCGAGAACCTCGACCGCAACCTCGCCCTCGTCGAGCGCCTGCGGGAGGCCGCGGAAGCCCGGGGCGCCACCCCGGCCCAGGCGGCGATCGCATGGGCGCTGTCGCGGGGCGACGACATCGTGCCGCTGGTGGGGGCGCGCACCCGCGAGCGCTTGGCCGAGGCGCTGGGGGCGCTCGAGCTGGAGCTCGGCGAGGATGATCTCGCCCGCCTCGAGGACGCGGTGCCCGCCGGGGCCGCCGCCGGCTCCCGCTACCCCGAGCCGCTGATGGCGGAGCTCGACAGCGAGCGCTGATCCCTCGTGAAGCGCGCGACGGCCTCGATGTGGGGGGTCTGGGGGAACATGTCCACCGGGCGCACCCACTCGAGGCGGTAGCCCCCCGCGACGAAGCGGGCGGCGTTGTCGGCGAAGGTCGCCGGCTGGCAGGAGACGTAGACCAGCGTCGACGGGGCGAGCTCGAGCACCCGCCGCACCGCCCGCCCGGAGAGGCCCGCCCGGGGAGGGTCCACGACCGCGACGTCCGGCGGGGGCAGCTCGCCGCGGCGCTCCCGCAGCACCACCCCGACGTCGCCGCAGAGGGCGGTGTGGTTGGCCAAGCCGTTGGCGGCCGCGTTGCGCTCGGCGTCGGCCACCGCCTCGGGGACGACGTCGATCGCGACGACCTCCCGCGCTCCGTCGGCGAGGACGACCCCGATGCTCCCGGCGCCCGAGAAGAGGTCGTAGACCACCTGCGAGCCGTCCAGCGCCGCCGCCTCGGCGACTCGGCCGTAGAGGCGCTCCGCCATGCGGGTGTTGGTCTGGAAGAACGACGCGGCCGACAGCCGCAGCGTCGTCCCCAGCACGCGCTCCTCCAGCCAGTCGCGGCCGGCCACGACCCGGGTCGGGTGGCCGGCGGTCGTCTCGGCGACCCCCGCGTTGACGGCGTGGAGCACCCCGACGACCTCCGGGTGGGCCTCCCCGAGGCGCGCCGCGACGGCGTCGACCGCGGGGTCGACGCCCCCGGCCGTCACGAGCGACACCAGCACCTGGCCGGTCGCGACGCCCTCGCGGACGACGACGTGGCGTAGGCCGCCGCTCTCGCCGCGCTGGTCGTAGGGGGCCAGGCCGGCCTCGATGGCGGCGGCGCGGGCCGTCTCGCGGACCGCGTTGCCGAGGGGCGTCGCCAGCAGGCAGGCCTCCACGTCGATCACCTCATCCCAGCGCCCGCGCGCGTGGAAGCCCAGCGTCAGCGCGCCGTCCGGGCCGGGGGCCGCCGAGTACTCCATCCGGTTGCGGTAGCCGAACCGCTCGACGGCCGGATCGGGGTCCCGCACCTCGATCCCCTCCAGGTGGCCGATGCGGGCGAGGTGCTCGGCCACCTGGCCGCGCTTGGCCGCGACCTGCGCCTCGTACGCGACGTGCTGCAGGCGGCACCCGCCGCAGCGGGGGACGTAGGGGCAGGGCGGCGCCACCCGGTCGGGGCCCGGCCGCAGCACCTCCACGAGGTCGGCCTCGGCGAAGCGCCGCCGCGCCTTGGTGACCCTCGCCCGGACGGCGTCGCCGGGAGCGGTGTCGCGGCAGAAGACCACGAAGCCGTCGCGGCGCGCGACGGCCGCCCCGCCGAAGGCGAGGTCGCCGGCCTCGAGCTCGAGGACGTCGTCGCGGCGCGGGCGCTCCACGTTCCTAGTATTGCGCCCGTGGCCAGCCCCGCCCCCGACCTCGACGAGTACCGGCGGGGCGTCGAGGACCTGCTCGCCGCGCCGGGCCCGGCGGCCGAGGAGCGCCTGGCCCACCTGTTCGCGCCCGAGGCGGCCGCCGGCCTCCGCGCACAGGGGGCGGCGGCGCTGGCCCGCTTCGCCGCCGAGGGCCTCCTGCGGCGCGCGAGCGCGGGGGAGATGGCCGAGATCGCCGCCCGGCTCGAGGAGCCGGTCGTCGAGGGCCCCGAGGGCCTGCTGGCGCCGGCCGCGGTGGACGCCGCCCTTGCCGCCGAGCCCGACCGCGAGCGGCGCCGGGCGCTCCAGGCCGGGCGGCTGCGGGCGCTCGAGGGCCGCCTCGGCCCGCTCCTCGCCGATGCGCGCCGGCGGCGGGAGGAGGCGGCGCGGGACGCCGGCGCGGTATCCCCCGAGGAGCTGCTCGCGGGCGCGGCCGGCCTCGACCTGGGCGCCGTCGCGGCCCACGGGGCCGCCCTGCTCGACGCCACCGACGACGCGGCGGCGCGCGCCATCGCCCGCGCCGCGGATGACGCCCTGGGCGACGGCGGGCTCGAGGCCGCCGACCTGCCGCGGGTCGTGCGCGCCCCTCAGCTCGGCGCCGAGGTCGCCTCGTCGGCGGCGCGGAGCGTCGCGGCGCGGACGCTCGAGCTGCTCGAGCTGGAGCTCCCGGGCGGCCCGCCGGCGCCGCCGGGCGGGCGCGAGGGGCTGGCGCGGTGGCTCGAGACGCTCGGCGCCCTCGGCGCCGCCCTGGCCACGGCCGGGGCCTCGCCGCGCCTGCCGGTCGAGCGGCGGCGCCTGGCCGACCCCGCGCTCGGGCGGGCCTCGGGGCTCCTCCTGGAGGGTCTGGTCGCCGACCCGGCCTGGCTGGCGCGCGCCGCCGGGCTCGGCGACCCCGACGCGGCCGCCCGGACGGCCGTGGCGGTCCGGCTGCTGGGCGCCAGGGCGGCGGCCGCCCGGGCCGTCGCGCTCGGCGGGGGCGGCGCGGCGCCGATGTCGCGGGCGGCGGGCGTCGACTGGCCGCCCGCCCTGAGCCTGGCCGACGGCCTCGCAGGCCTCGGCCCCGCCGACGAGCTGCGCGCACTGGCCCTCTCGGCAGCGCTGCGCGCCCACCTGCGCGAGGCCCACGGCGTCCGCTGGTTCGCCGAGCCGGCCGCCGGCCGCCTGCTCCGCGAGCTGTGGCTCGAGGGCGGCGCGCTCGACCCGGAGGCGCTCGCCCGCGAGCTCGGCGCGCCGGGCCTCGACACCGGGCCGCTGGCCGCCGAGCTCGGCGGCGCGGCGGGGCCGTGACCCTGACGCTCGCCGGGCGCGTCCTCGCCGGCCGGCGCCTGGTCCGGGGCGAGGTGGCGGTGGCGGACGGCCGCATCGCGGCGCGCGGTCCCCGGCGCGCGCGCTGGGCGCTGCCCGATGGCTGGATCGTCGCCCCGGGCATGGTGGACCTCCAGGTCAACGGCTACGCAGGCGCCGAGGCCGACGCGGGCCCCGAGGCGCTGGCGACCATCGCCGCCGCCCTGCCCGCCGCGGGCGTCACGGCCTTCTGCCCCACGCTGGTCAGCCGCCCCGAGGGCGCCTACCGGCGCGCGGCCGCCGCGCTGGCCGGGTGTGCCATTTGGCCGCCGCGCGCGTGGCCAATTGGCACGTCGCCCGCGGCCAGGGTGCTCCCGCCCCACCTGGAGGGGCCCTTCCTCGCCCCGGGGCGCGCCGGCGTCCACCCGGTGGCCGCGCTCCGCGATCCGACGCCCGAGGCGGTCGAGCGGCTCCTCGAGGCCTTCGCGCCGGCCGTCGTGACCCTCGCGCCCGAGCGCCCCGGGGCGCTGGACGCGATCCGGCGCGTCGCGCGGCGCGGGGTCGTCGCCTCGGTGGGCCACACGGAGGCGGACGCGCGGGCCGGGCGGGCGGCCATCGACGCGGGCGCCCGCCTGATGACCCACGCCCTGAACGCGATGGAGGGCATCGATTCCCGGCGTCCGTCGGCGCTGGCCGCCTTCCTGGCCGACCCGCGCCCGCGCGTCTCCCTGATCGCCGACGGCGTGCACGTCGCGCCCGAGGTCGCGGCGGTCGTCGCGCGGGCGGCCGGCGGGCGGCTGGTGCTGGTGAGCGACGCGGTCGCGCCCGCCGGAGCACCGCCCGGCCGCTATCGGCTGGGCCGGCGGACGATCGTCTCGGACGGCCGCCGCGTCCGCTGGCGCGGCCGCCTGGCCGGCAGCGCGCTGGGCCTCGACGAGGGCCCCCGGACCCTGCTGAGCGCCGGGACCGGCGCAGCGGCGGCCCTGGCCGCCGCGACCTGGGGGCCGCGCCGCCTGCTGGGCCTGCCGGCCCTCCGGCCGGGGGACCCCGCCGACCTGGTCGTCCTCGACCCCGCCCTGGCGCCCCGGCTCACCCTGGTGGGCGGCGTTGTGGCGCACGCCGACCCCGGCCTGCCCTTCGACGTGCCCGAGCGGGGCGCGCCGGTTTGACATGTGACCAAATAGTCACCTATTCTCCGCCGCATGGACGAGGTGTTCAGGGCGCTCGCCGATCCGACGCGCCGGGCCCTGCTGGACGAGCTCTACAGGGAGGACGGGCAGACCCTCGGCGCGCTGACGGATCGCTTCCCCATCACGCGCTTCGGCGTCATGAAGCACCTGCGGGTGCTCGAGGAGGCGGGCCTCGTCGTGGCCCGGCGGCGCGGCCGCGAGAAGCTCCACTTCCTCAACCCGGTCCCGATCCGGCTCGTCCACGACCGCTGGGTCAGCAAGTACGCCGAGCCCTGGGCGGCGACGCTCAGCGGGCTCAAGTCGCGACTGGAGACGACGATGGAGAAGGTATTCGAGATCTACATCAAGACCACCCCGGAGCGCCTGTGGGAGGCGATCACCGATCCCCGGCAGCGGGCGAAGTACAGCTTCGGGGTGGAGACCCACTCGGACTGGACGCCGGGGTCGGAGTACAGGGCCTCGGTGCCCGGGCTCGACATCGCCGCGGGCGAGAATCTCGAGGTCGACCCCCCGCGCCGGCTCGTCCAGACCCTCAACGCGCTCTGGAGCGACGAGGTGAAGGCGGAGGGGACCTCGCGGGTCACCTGGGAGATCGAGCCGATCGGCGACTCGTGCCGGCTGCGCGTCACCCACGACCAGCTGCGCGAGGGCGCCAACGAGCAGCTCTACGGCGGCTGGATGATGATCCTCTCCGGCCTCAAGACGCTGCTGGAGACGGGGGAGCGGCTGACGACGCCGGGCTCGCTGCAGTACGAGCAGGGGCAGGACCAGGGGCTTCCGCGAGGGGCGGCAGTCTAGGGGGCGGGCCAGCGGCATCGCGCGCAACGCCAAGGAATCGCCGACCTGATGACGCTGCGGCACCTGTCCCGGGTCAACCCCACCATCCTCTTCCTGTCCGCGGAGACCCTGTTCCCAGACACCACAGTGGCATGAGACGGGCTCCGACCGGTCCTACAGCACAGAAGGGCGCGAAGAGCGAGGCCGGAAGGGCTCGCCCAGCGCCGTCACGACGGCGCGGAACGAACAGCGCGAGGAGGGGGGCGGCGGTCTCGCGGGCGGGCCCGGCCCCGTAGACGTCCGGGCGCCGGTGGCGGAGCGCCGGCAGGCGGGCGCGAACC
>DATAGF010000035.1:0-5922 GCA_036257075.1 Miltoncostaeaceae bacterium | reverse complement strand
TGCCGGGCCAGCACCTGCCGCACCTGCTCCTCCAGGGCGGCCAGGCCCGCCGCCAGCGGATCGTCCCGGCGGTCCTCGAACGCGGCTGCCGCCCGCTCGGCGCTGTCGGCCACCTCGAGCCAACCCTGGAGGACCCGGCGGTGGGTCTCGAGGCGCTCGCGCTCGAGGTCCTTGGCCGCGCGCTTGCGCTGGTTGTCGAGGTCTGCGAGGGCCCGCAGGAGCCGGTCCTCCGTCGACGCCAGGCGCGTCTCGAGCTCCCAGACCTCGGCTGGGCGCTCCCCGTCGCCCTCGGCCGCCGCGGGGGTCGGCCCCCTGTCCGCCCCCGCCTGCTCGGCGTCGCCCATCACTCCTCGTACTCCGCGTCGATGACGTCGTCGCCGTCGTCGCCCCCGCCGCCGGTGGGCGCCCCGGCCGGCTCGCGCGCCGAGGCGGGCAGGCCGTGGACCACCTGCTGGAGGTCCCCGGCGAGCGGCCGCACGCGGTCGAGGCCCGCCGACTCCTCGAGGGCCCGGCGGGCGTCGGCGACGAGCGCCTCGGCCCGCGCGCGCTCGTGGTCGGGCACGCGGTCGCCCAGCTCCCCGAGCAGGCGCTCCGCCTCGTACGCCAGCGCGTCGAGCTCGTTGCGGGCGTCCACCTCCTCGCGGCGGCGACGGTCCTCCTCGGCGTGCGCCTCCGCCTCGCGGACCATCCGCTCGACCTCCTCGGGCGGCAGGCTGGTGGTCTCGGAGATGGTGATCGCCTGCTCGGCGCCGGTCTCCTGGTCCCGGGCGGTGACGTTGAGGATGCCGTTCGCGTCGATGTCGAAGGTGACCTCGATCTGCGGCTTCCCGCGCGGGGCGGGGCGGATGCCCTCGAGCCGGAATCGCCCCAGCACCCGGTTGTCGGCGGCCAGCTCCCGCTCGCCCTGGAGCACCACGATGTCGACCGCGGTCTGATCGTCCTCGGCGGTGGAGAAGACCTGGCTGCGGCGCGTGGGGATCGTCGTGTTGCGCTCGATGATCTTGGTCAGCACGCCGCCCATGGTCTCGAGCCCCACCGACAGGGGCACGACGTCCAGCAGCACGACGTCCTCGACCTCGCCCTTCAGGACCCCGGCCTGGATGGCGGCGCCGAGCGCCACGACCTCGTCCGGGTTCACCGTCATGTTCGGGTCCTTGCCGCCCGTGAGCCGCCGCACCAGCTCCTGGACCGCCGGGATGCGGGTGGACCCGCCGACCAGGATCACCTCGTCGATGTCGTCGGGGCCCAGCTTGGCGTCGAACAGCGCCTGCTCCACCGGCCCCCTGGTGCGCTCCACCAGGTCGCGGGTGAGCTCCTCGAACCTCGCGCGGGTCAGCGTCGCCGACAGGTGCTTCGGGCCGGACTGGTCCGCGGTGACGAACGGCAGGCTGATCTGGGTCTGGGTGGTGGACGACAGCTCCACCTTGGCCCGCTCGCCCGCCTCGTAGAGGCGCTGGAGCGCCTGCGGGTCCTGGCGTAGGTCGATCCCCTGCTCCCGCTTGAACTCCTCCGCCAGGTGGTCGACCACGCGCTTGTCGAAGTCGTCGCCGCCGAGGTGGCCGTCGCCGCTGGTGGAGCGCACCTCCACCACGCCGTCGCCGACGTCGAGGATCGACACGTCGAAGGTGCCGCCGCCCAGGTCGAAGACGAGCACGGTCTCCTGGCCCTTCTTGTCCAGGCCGTAGGCCAGCGCCGCGGCGGTGGGCTCGTTGATGATGCGGAGCACCTCGAGCCCGGCGATCTTGCCGGCGTCCTTCGTCGCCTGGCGCTGCGCGTCGTTGAAGTACGCGGGCACGGTGATGACGGCCTCGGTGACGCGCTCGCCGAGGTACTTGGCGGCGTCGTCGGCCAGCTTGCGGAGCACCAGCGCCGAGATCTCCTCCGGGGAGTGCTCCTTTCCCCGGACCTGGAAGCGCACCGCCTCGTTCGGCCCCTTCACCACCTCGTAGGAGACGATCTTCGCCTCCTCGTCGACCTCGCCCCACTTGCGCCCGATGAAGCGCTTGGCCGAGTAGATGGTCCCTTCCGAGTTGAGGATGGCCTGGCGCTTGGCCACCTGGCCCACCAGCCGCTGCCCGTCGGGCGTGAACGCCACCACGGACGGGGTCACCCGGCCGCCCTCGGCGTTCGGCAGCACCTGCGGGGTGCCGCCCTCCATCGCCGCCACCACCGAGTTGGTGGTGCCCAGGTCGATCCCCACCGCCTTGGCCATCGTCGCCTCCTCTGCCGGGCCGCTCCCTCTTCCTGGTCGAGCCCGGCCGCCGGTCAAGGCCCGTGAGGGCCTTTGCCACGGCTGCGCCTGGGACCACTACCCGGGATGAGCGCGGTCGCGGACCGGGCCCGGCCGGCTGCACGAACGTCATGTGGGGCCGATCGCAGCCCCCGGACTGTCCGGGCAGGCGGAGCGCGAGTCTAAGGCCCTCGTCTTCGTGGCGTCAGCGTTCTCGGCGGCCGGGTCAGGCCCGACCGGATCGTCGTGCGTGTCATGGGCTCGCGGGAGGGGCTGGTGCGCTCAGGATCCACACGACCGCAGGTCTCGGTCGGCGCTCGTGTGGATGGGGACGTCCTCACGGCGCCGCAGGGCGGACGATAGGCGGTCATGAGGTGGCCATGGCTTTCGAAGCGGCCGTGAGACCCCTCCACGGCGACAGCAGGCTCCGGCCTTTGCAAGGCGAAGGTCGCGGGTTCGAGTCCCACGTCCTCCACTCAGAGGCAGGTCTCGTCGCTCATCGAACCGACGGTGCCGCGCCCGGACGGCTGCTTTGGACCGGGCAGTGGGGGTGGGACGAACCCGAGCGGCGCCGCGACCGGGGTCAACTCTCAAGCATTGACAGCAACAGTGTCGCAAGCCCACGGTTGCGGGAGCCTCCCTCGCCGCTCGGCCCGCTCCCGCTCCGGACGACGAGCAGAAGCGCAGGTCGAGACTGCTCCCTTGTCCGAGAAGGGAGCAGTCTCGGGGCGCCTCGCTCCGAGGGGCGCCGCCTGGCGCCTCAAGTCAAGTCCCGTCATGTGGTGGGCTTTCCGGCGCCGGCCAGCGCTCCCTGAAGAGCTGGCGGGTCGGCGCCGGCGGGCCCGGAGGGCCCGTGGTCGTCGGACTCGAGGAGCGCCATCGAGTGCAGGCTGAGGTAGCGGTGGGCGACGAGCCACTCGTCGTTCATCTCGACAAGCAGCCCCGAGGCCAGGCGCAGCAGCGCCGCGTCGTCCGGATAGATCCCGACCACGTCGGAGCGGCGGGCGATCTCGCGGTTGACCCGCTCCAGGGGATTCGTTGAGCGGATCTTTGGCCAGTGGTCGCGGGGAAAGCGCATGTAGGCCAGCAGGTCGTCTTCGGCCTCGGCGAGCAGTCGGGCGACCTTCGGCGCAACGGCCTGCAACTGGGCGACCACCCCGGCCAAGACCTGCCCGGCGCCCTCGCGATCGGGGGCGGCGAACACCTGCTTGAGGGCCCCGCGCACCAGGGGCTGACCCGAGCGCGGGACATGGCCCAGCATGTCGCGCACGAAGTGGACGGCACAGCGCTGCCACTGCGCGCCGATCACGCTGGCGATCGCCGTCTTCAGGCCCGGGTGGGCGTCGGAGATCACCAGCTGCACGCCGGCGAGGCCGCGCGCGACCAGGCCGCGCAGGAACTCGCGCCAGGCCGCCTCGGACTCGACCTCGCCGACCTCGATGCCGATGACCTCGCGCCGGCCCGACTCGTGGACGCCGTAGGCGACCATGAGCGCCTTGTGGCGCACGGTGTGGGCGTCGGTCTCGCGCACCCGCTCGATGCGGGCGTCGAGCCAGACGTAGGGGTAGGCGCCCTCGAGCGGCCGCATCCGGAAGGCGTCGGCGCGCTCATCGAGCCCGCCGCAGATGCGGCTGACCGTGGACTTGGAGATCCCCTCGACCCCCAGCTGCTCCACCAGGCGCTCGACCTTGCGGGTGCTGACGCCCTCCACGTAGGCCTGCATCACCACCGACAGCAGCGCCTGCTCGGAGCGCTTGCGCGCCTCCAGGAAGCTGGGCAGATAGCTGGGCCCCGAGCGCAGTCGGGGGATCTCGAGCTCGAGCGTGCCCACGCGGGTGTCCAGGCGCCGGGGCCGGTAGCCGTTGCGGTAGGCGGCCCGCTCCTCGGTGCGCTCGTAGTGCTCGGCGCCCGCTAGGCGGGCCACCTCCATCTCCATCACCTCGCGCAGGATGAGGGCCACGCCCTCGCGCAGGAGGTCGGCGTGCTCGGAGGCGAGCACCTTGTCGAGCTCGGCGCGCACGCCGAGACTGCCGGTGTCGGCCATCGTGGGTCTCCTCGTCGATGAGTCCTTGCCAGGAATCGACGCGGGCTCGCGGTGGCCGGCCTACTTCAGCGGGTCAGCGCGGGCTCCGAATCTCCACCAAGTATCGGGGCGCGACCGTCAGATCGAGCGGCTTCGGCGCGGTGAGGTCGTCGTCGCCCCCCGGCCGCCGAGGCCCCGCATCTTCTGAGATCCCGATCGAGTGGCAGTCCTCCGGCCCGGCCGTGCCTGGCGCGGCCTTGAAGGGGCTAGCTCAGCGACAGTCCCGGCGGTACGCTCATATCGAGGAGGCCATGCGTACCGGTCGGGACCAGGCAGGTTGTCGGCGTTCATTGGGCGCTCGGATCGCCGGGGTCCTAAGCGCCATGCGGCCCGCCCGACGCGGCCGTCGCTGCGAAGATCGGTCGGACTGGCCCGATGACGAGGGCCTCGCTGGCGCAGGAGTGCCCCGACGTCCCCGCGACCCGCTGCGCGGTGGCGCGATCGCCCTTGAGCTTCCGTCATTCGATGACGCCTAGGAGACCCCTCGTGCCCGGTTGACGTTAGAAGTCCGGCCCCCTCCACAGCAGGAGGGCGTCCGCCCGGCTCGTGCCGGGACGGCGATTGCTGTGCGGTCGCCGCCGCCCGACCACGGCCGCCTGGCTCGGGGGTGGAGCACGTGCGCCGCCTGCCACGCCAAGGCTCATGAGCCGGGACAGAGCCGCTCTTGGCGAGGACTACGCTGGCCGGTGCTCAACCCCGCCGACGAGCAGGCCGCCGAGGGCCGTCAGGCCGGGCGGCTCGGCCGGCTGATCAGCGACTGCCCCGCCCGGCTCGGCGAGGAGCTGAGGCGGGCATGGCGGGCCAGATGGCGGCTCGGCCACGACGAACAGGTCGCCAACCGTGAGGCCTGGGAGGCGGGCGTCCGGGCCTACGGCGGGAGTGCGCCTCGACGCCGCCGGGCCGCGTGAGCAGGCGAGCGGCAGCCATAGACAGCGCCGACCGACAGCACTACGCTCGCGATAGAAGGCGGTGGGACCGTCGTTTCGGCGGAGCCCTGTCGCAAGCTTGATTGCTACCCCGGACCCTGGTGGCGGTCCTCCGAGAGGAGCGTCCCAGTGTCTGCGCTGCAGCCCCCTCCAACGCACCCCCCTCCATTCGCGGTCGAGGCCGAGGACTCGGGGCCTGACGTGGTGGTCGTGCTCCACGGTGAACTCGACATGGCCGCAACGCCATCCTTGGCCGTGCTGATGGATGAGGTCGCGGCCCGGGAAAGCCGCCGGGTCATCTTTGACATCGCCGACCTTTGGTTCGTTGACGCGGTCGGCCTTGGCGCGCTCCGGAGCGCCGCCCGGGACCTGCGGGCGGGCGGCACGGAGGTCGTTGTCGGCGACCCACAGCGAGCCGTTCGGCGCCTGCTGCTCTTGTGCGGATTGGACAACTGGGCCGGAGGCGAGTCATCGTCGCCGGGCCGCGTGAGCGCCCGCCTCACCTAGTAGAGGAACGGGGGCGGAAAAATCACCCCCCCCGGCCGGGACGCAGACGCGAATCCCGTGGGGGAGCGCATCGTCGCAGAAGGAGCCTTTTGCCACTCCTGGCACGAAGCGGTCGACGACGCGGAAGGGCCCCGCGAGCAGGGACTTCCGCGTGAATCCCCTGTCTCACCAAATCT
>DATAGF010000024.1:0-2480 GCA_036257075.1 Miltoncostaeaceae bacterium | reverse complement strand
CCGTCGCCGAGCGCATCCGCGATCTGCGGGCCCGGGGAATGACCCTCCAGGCGATCTGCGACACCCTCAACCGCGAGGGCGTCCCCACGCCGCGAGGGGGCGCCGAGTGGCGCCCCACCTCGCTGCGGTCGGTCCTGCGGGCCTCGGCCGGCGCGACCTAGCGGCGCCCGGCGCGCTCACGGCGCGGCAGGGCGCGCGGGGCAGGCGACCCCCGCCCGGTCGACGTAGCCCTGCCAGCGGGCCGCCGTGGCGGCGAAGCCCCGCTCGGGATAGGCCTCGGCGAGCCGCTCGAGCAGGCGCACGTGATAGCAGTGGTAGTTGAGGTCGGCGAGGTAGGAGCGCCACGGGCGCCCCGGCGTGAGCAGGCCGTAGTAGCTCCATGAGCCCGAGTCGTGGTCGGCGAGGTGGCGGTCGAGGGTCGCGGCGCCGCGGTCGGCGAGATCGCGCGCCAGGGCGGCGGCCGCGGGCGCCGACGCCGTCCCCTCCCGGTCGAGGGCCGCGGCGGCGCCGCGCAGGTTCAGGAGCGTGACCATGAAGCCGTTGAGGGCAGCGCCCTTCCACGGGCTCTCGCCGGGGTAGGCCCGCTCGACGTACCAGGGCGCGGGAGCCTGGCCCGCCTCGGTCGCGACCAGGGTGCGCACGCCGCCGCGGTCGACGTGGACGACGAACGCGCCCAGCGCGCCGAGGGCGGCGGCCTCGAGGCGGGGGTCGCCCGAGCGCGCCGCCCCGTGCGCCATAAGGAGGGCCACGCGGGCCTGGGCCATGGCGGACGCGCCGGGCCGGATGGCGGCCGGGTCGTCGGCCACGTCGTAGTACTCCCAGGCGAGGAAGCGGCGGTCGCCGGCGACGCGCTCGACCCCCATCTCCAGCAGGGTCGCGGCGAGGGCCTCCGGCGGCACGTCGTCGTTCAGGCCGCCCCAGCGGCCGGTGGTTGCCACCGGGTTCACCGCGAAGCCCTGGCCGCGCCGGTAGGTCAGGATCACCCCGTCCGGGTCGCGCAGCAGCACCCGCTCCTCCGGCGGCCGGCGGCGCGCGAACCACCACGCGTTGGCGCGCAGGGCCCGGGCGATCGTGGCCCGCCGCCCCGCGGGCGCCGGCGGTGCGGCCGGGGCGAGGTAGGCGTTCCAGAGCGCGAGCCCCCGCCGCAGGTCGGCCTCCTCGGCCGACCCGGGCGGCGCCGAAGCGAGATCGGCCGCCAGAGACCGCCTGGCCGCCTCGGCGCCGGCCGGCAGCTCGGCGGCCGGGATGACCACCCCGGCGGGCGGCTCGGCAGGCGGGTCGACGTGGGCGGGGGGTGGGGGAGGAGGCTGAGGCGCGGGTCGAGGGTCGGGCACGCGCGGCGCCTGGGGCTCGGGTCGAGGCTTCGGCGCCGCGCGGGGCTCGGGCCCCGGCCTCGGCGCCGGCCGGGGCGCCGGCTCGGCCTCGGGAAGCGGCCGCGGCGCCGACGCGGGATCGGGTCCGGGCGCGGCGGCGGGCTCGGCCGGCGGGGGCGGCTCCAGGAGCGCCTCCTCGGGCGGCGCGGCCGGGACGGCCCGAGCGGCCGCCGCGGCGGGGGGCGGCGCCTCGCCGCGGCCGTCGAGCCAGGCCGCGCCGGCGAAGCCGAAGGCCGCGGCGACGGCGCCGAGGGCGAGGATGGCGGCGGCCTGGCGCTCCCGGCTCACCGCCCCCTCATACCACGGCCGCGGTGCCGTCCCGGAGCGCCGCTACGCTGCTGCGGTCGTGGCGACCGAGCCCCCACCCCGGGCAGCCCGCGGCGGGCGCGGCCTCGCCTTCGACTACGACCGCACCGTCGCCCTGAGCGACGGCGTCTTCGCGATCGCGCTCACGCTGCTCGTGCTCACGATCCCGGAGATCGAGTCGGCCGACGATCTCTGGGGGCAGCTCGAGGACAACCTGCCGGCGTTCGGCGCCTACGGCCTGAGCTTCGTCGTGCTGAGCGCGCTCTGGCGCCAGCACCACGTCTTCCTCCGCGAGGTGACCCGCATCGACGCCCGCCTGACCAGCCTGAACCTGCTGTACCTCGGCATCGTCGCCCTCATCCCGTACCCCACCGGGCTGGTGGCCGAGCACGGCGACCAGTCCGCATCGGTGGTGGTCTACGCCGCCGCCCTGGCGGCCGTCACGCTGGTCTCGGCGGCCATGGTCTTCCACACCCAGCGCGCCGGCCTGGCGCCGCCGCGGGCCATTCCGCTGTGGTGGACGCTGACCCGACCCGCCGTCTTCCTGCTGTCGATCCCGATCGCCCTCGCCGACCCGGCAGCGGGGATCTGGTTCTGGCTCGCCCTGATCCCGGTCGGGGTGCTCGAGGGCCGGGCCGCCGGGCGCGCGGTGGCGCCCGGCGGCGGCTGACGCCGGCTCAGCCCTCCCCGACGGCCGGCTTCGGCGGCGGGGCCGGCCGGTCGGCCGGCGTGGCCGTGCCGGTGGGCGGCTCGATGGTCAGCCGCGGCAGCAGCCGGTCGAGCCAGCGCGGCATGTACCAC
>DATAGF010000177.1:0-1965 GCA_036257075.1 Miltoncostaeaceae bacterium | reverse complement strand
ACCTCGCCGCGCAGCCGGTCGACCTCGGTCTGCAGGGCGGCGGCGCGGTCGCGCGCGTCCTTTAGGCTGGTGGCCCAGCCCCAGGCGTCGCGGAAGGGCTCGACGGCCCTGGTCGCGACCTCCTGCACCGGCGAGATCACGCTCGCGGCGGCGCTCTGGGCGCCGTGCAGGGGGCCGTCGTCCGACTCCCTGAAGTAGGTCGTGAAGAGCGCGAAGCAGAGGATCACGAGCGCCGCGATGATCCCGCGCCGGAGGTTCGCGCGACGCCGAGCGATCCCGGTGGTCGGGTGGCTGCTCGCCATTAGCCGATCAGGATCAGTAGCGCTTCCGGCTTCGCCCGTTCGCCGATGCCTTCTGCATCACCTCGAACTCCTCGAGCGAGCGGCCCGAGCCGACGGCGACGCACGTCAGGGGCGACTCGGCCACGTGGATCGGCATCTCGGTCTCGCGCCGCAGGCGCTCGTCCATGCCCTGCAGCAGGGAGCCCCCGCCCGCCAGCATGATGCCGCGGTCCATGATGTCCGACGCCAGCTCCGGTGGGGTCTTGTCGAGGGTCGACTTCACCGCGTCGATGATCTGCAGCATCGGCTCCTCGAGCGCCTCGCGGACGTCCTCGGACGACAGCACGACGGTCTTCGGCAGGCCGGTGATCATGTCGCGGCCCCTGATCTCGGCCTGGACCTCCTCGCGTAGCGGGTAGGCCGAGCCGATCTCCAGCTTCACCTCCTCGGCGGTCTGGCTGCCGATCATCAGCTTGTACTCCTTCTTGACGTAGCCGATGATCGCCTCGTCGAGCTCGTCCCCGCCGACGCGGATCGACTGGGCGCAGACGATGCCGCCCAGCGAGATGACCGCCACCTCGGTGGTGCCGCCGCCGATGTCCACGACCATGTTCCCGGTCGGCTCGGCGACCGGCAGGCCCGCGCCGATGGCCGCCGCCATCGGCTCCTCGATGAGGAAGGCGCTGCGCGCGCCGGCCGACAGGGTCGCCTCCTCGACGGCGCGCTTCTCCACACCGGTCACGCCCGAGGGCACGCAGACCACCACGCGCGGGTGGGCCCAGCGGTTCTGGTGCACCTTCTGGATGAAGTGCCGGAGCATCTGCTCGGTCACGTCGAAGTCGGCGATGACGCCGTCCTTCAGCGGCCGGATCGCGCTGATGTTCCCGGGCGTCCGGCCGAGCATCCGCTTGGCCTCGATGCCGACCGCGTGCACCTCGCCCGTGCGCTGGTCGATCGCCACCACCGACGGCTCGGACAGGACGATGCCGCGCCCGCGGACGTAGACCAGCGTGTTCGCCGTCCCGAGGTCGACGGCCATGTCTCGCCCGCCGAACCCGGTCAGGTAGCTCCAGAACCCGATCGGTCGCCTCCCAGGAATGCCGACATGGCCGCGAGGGGCCTGCAAAGCGCAGGATTCTACCCAAGGGGCCGCGCCTGGGCAGGCCGACGGTTCCCGCCTGGGGTCGCGGCAACCGTACCCTCCTCGGCGGACGTCCGCCACCCGCGAAGGCCCGCTCCGGGGGCGCGCCGCCGCGCGGGCCGACCGCGGCCGTGACGGCGACCCGGTCCGCTACCGTTCCCGCGGTGCCGTCCGCCCCGCTCTTCGCCGACGACAACAGCTCGTACCGGCGCGCCGCCCGGCGCGCGGAGCGCGAGGAGCGGCGGCGGGAGGAACGGCGGCGGGAGATCATGGCGACGCTGCGGCGCCTCAAGGAGGAGGCGGCCGACCCGGCCGCCGTGGCCGAGCGCGAGCGCGCCAAGCGCCACGCCGACCTGCTGGAGCGCTACCCACCGCTGTTCTGAAGCGCGGCTGAACGGGGGGGCGGGCGCCGGGCGGCGGCGCCCCTTGCGACGTATGGTGCAGCCTGCCTTTTTCGCCCGATCACGGAGCATCGCATGAGCACCGAGGCGCAGCCGTACCAGGACCCCAATCGCTGGAAGGCCCTGGCGGTGCTGAGCATCG
>DATAGF010000001.1:0-15591 GCA_036257075.1 Miltoncostaeaceae bacterium | reverse complement strand
GCCGGCCGGCTCGGCCGGACGCCGGAGGGGCTGGAGCTCGCGGCCCGCGCGATCGAGCTCGCGCGCGGCCAGGGAGCGCTCGGCCCGCTGGCGCACGCCCTCGAGGCGTCGGCGTCGATCGCGGCCGCCTCCGGCCGCTGGTCCGAGGCCACAGGGAGGGCTTCTGAGGGGCTCGACCTGGCGCGCGAGAGCCGCTGCGCCTGGGCGTCGGCGAGGTGCCTCGAGCTGCTGACGCGGCTCGACGCGGCTCGAGGCGAGGAGGCGCGCTGCCGCGCCCGGGCGGCTGAGGCGGCGAAGGTCGCGGCGAGCGCCGGCATCGTGAGCGCGCGGCCCGGGACGGCCCTTGGCCTGCTCGAGCTGGGGATCGGCCGCGCCGACGAGGCGGCACGCATCCTGGAGGCGATCGATGCGGACCACCTGCGCATGGCCGGGCCCGAGGGCGCCGCCGACCTCGTGGAGGCGTGCTCGCGGAGCGGCCGGCGAGCGGCGGCGCGGGCGGCCTTCGAGCGCCTCCGGCCCGGCCTCCCTCCCGGCTTCGACACCCGCTGCCTCGGGCTCCTCGCCGGCGACGACGACTTCGAGGAGCCCCTGCGCGAGGCGATCGCGCGCCATCCCGCCGACGACGGCTTCGGCCTCGCGCGCACACGGCTGTGCCTTGGTGAGCGGCTTCGCCGCGCGGGCAGGAGGACGGACGCCCGCGCCCCGCTGCGAGCGGCGTGCGACGGCTTCACGGCCCTTGCCGCGCGCCCGTGGGCGGAGCGTGCGGCCGCCGAGCTCCGCGCAACCGGCGAGCGGCTCGGGCGCCGCGAGGCGCGCGAGGGCGAGGAGCTGACCCCGCAGGAGCTCCAGGTGGCGCTGCAGGTGGCCGAGGGCAAGACCAACAAGCAGGTGGGCGCGGCGCTCTTCCTCAGCCCGAAGACGGTCGACTTCCACCTGCGCCGGGTCTTCCGCAAGCGGGGGGTCCGCACCAGGGCCGAGCTGATCAGGCACTTCGCGGCGGAGCGCTAGGCATCTGCGGGAAGCGAGCGGTGGGCCGCAGCACGGACCATGGCGGTGCACGCACCCGTGGAGGAGGAGCCCATGCTGCCCATGCCCGTACGAGAACCCGCCGGCGCCGTCCGCCGCGCCCGCGGGGACGCCAGCCTGATCGTCACCGCCCTCGGCACCCACGACCAGCCGGCGGCGGTGCAGGCCGCCGTCGAGGAGGCTCAGGCGTTCGAGCCCGCGGTGGCCTTCACGGTGCTGCCCGGCACCGGGTACGCGCCGCCCTGGGGAGCGGAGGAGGTGCTCACCGTCCTGGTGGTGGACGAGCCCGTGCGAACCTCGTCGTTCGCGAGCCGCCTCGCCGCCGCGCTCGAGCAGGACGCCGTCCTGATCCACGAGCTCGGTGGAGGCGAACGGCGCCCGCCGGCGCCGGCGCGCGACGGGCGACCCGTCCGTGAGGGGCGGCGGTGAGCGCCCCGCTGACGGAGGAGGCCCGGCGGTGCATCCAGGGCCTGCGTCGCGACGCCCCGGACGCCTACCGCGCGCTCGCGGCGCTCACCCGGGCGGGCGCCGTCGAGGGCCGCCTGGCAGAGCTCGTGAAGGTGCGCGTCTCGCAGTTGAACGGCTGCGACCGATGCCGTGACGAGCACGTGGCTCTGGCGCTGGCGGCCGGGGAGGACGAGGGCCGTCTGCGCGCATTGCCGGCCTGGCGCGACGTGGACCTCTTCGACCCTCGCGAGCGCGCGGCCCTCGCGCTGGCGGATGGGCTCACGCTGATCGCCGGCGCACCGGTGCCGGACGAGGTGCTGAGGAGGGCGGCGGGGCGCTTCGACGGCCCCGAGCTGGCAGCGCTGGTGGTGGCGATCACCGCCATCAACGCCTGGAACCGGGTCATTCTCGCCGGCCCGCCGCCTCCGCCGTGACGCCGCGGCGCGCGGCCGGGGGCGTTGCTCAGGTCCGGCCCCCGAGCAGTCCCCGCGCTTGCTCGGGGACGAGGTCCCCGTACTCGGGGTGGCGGCGGATCCACGCGCCGACGAACGGGCAGTAGGGCAGGACCGCCAGGCCGCGGCCGCGCGCGTCGTCGAGCGCGGCGCGGGCCAGCCGGCCGCCGATCCCGCGTCCCTCCCACCCCGGCAGCACGTCGGTGTGGGTGAGCGCCAGCGCCCCCGGGCGCGGCTGGTAGGCGACGTAGCCGGCCAGGCGACCGTCCGCCGTCGCCTCGTAGCGCCCGGCCTCCGGGTTGTCCCGGACCTCGATCGCATCGTCGTCCACGCCGCCATCGTATGCAGGGCGTGGCGCCCACGCCTCCGGGCGTTGCGGAGGCGGGCCGAAGGGACGGATGATCGCCCCGAGCCGATCCCGATTCCGGAGGCAGCCATGGGACGCCCGGCACCGGACGACCTGCTCGAGCGGATCGCCGCAGACGCCGCCCCGGCGGAGGGCGCCGCCGGCCCGGCCCAGGCCGTCATCGACGGCATCGAGGTGGTGCAGGTGGTCCAGGACCACCTCAACTCGGTGCCGCTGGTGGCCGGCAAGCGGACCGTCGCGCGCGTCTACCTCTCGTACGCCGGCGGCCCCGCCACGGTTCGTGGGGTGCTCCGCGTCGGGCGCTCGCCGTCGGGGCCGTGGACCGGCATCGCCCCGATCGGCCCGGCCGAGCTCGACCCGGCGCGCGCGGGCTCGTCGCCGGCCGCGCTGGCGAGCCGCCGCCACGATCTGGCCTTCAGCATGAACTTCGTGCTGCCGGCGAGCCTGACGGCCGCGGGCGGGACCTGGCTCAGCCTGGGGAGCGTCCGCACCGCGGCCGGCTACCTCCCCCTCGCGCCCCGCCCGGCCACGGGCGTGACCTTCCAGCCATCCGCCCCCCTGCGGGTGCACATCGCGAGGATCCGCTACACGCAGGCGGGGTCGACGACGGCCCACCTGCCCTCGACCGTGGACATCGAGCTGGTCCGGTCGTGGCTGCGCCGCGCATATCCGGTGCCGTCGGTGAGCCTCACCACCACCACGATCGACGCGCCCCACGCCGCCCCGTTCAACGCGGCCGAGATCAACGCGACCCTGATCGCGCTGCGCGCGGCGGACGTCGCGGCCGGCACCGACCGGCGCACCCACTACTACGGCCTCGTGGCCGACGCCGGCGGGTTCATGCGCGGCCTGGCCTCCGGGATCCCCTCCGGGCCATCTCCGGGGACGGTGGCGTCCGGCCCGACCGGCCCCTCGACGTTCGGCTGGGACGCCGATGGCTCCTACGGCGACTGGTACACGGGGCACGAGCTCGGGCACACCTTCGGGCGCCTCCACGCCGAGTTCTGCGGAGCGGTCGGCGGCGGGGCGTACCCCTTCGCCAACGGCCAGCTGTCGAACGCCGACGGCAGGTACGTTGGCCTCGACGTCGGCGACGCCGGGCTCGCACTGCCGATGCGCGCCCTGCCCGGGACCGCCTGGCACGACGTCATGTCCTACTGTGACAACCAGTGGCTGAGCTCCTTCACCTACGACGGCATCCGACGGCGCATCGCCGCCGAGGACGCCCTCGGGGCGGGCGGCCCGCCCGGCCACGCGAGCGCCGGCCCGGGTGACGCGGTGGGCGGCATCCACGTCGTCGCGGCCGCCAACCTCACGGACTCGACCGGGATCCTGACGGCGGTCCTGCCGACGGCCGACCCGCCCTCGCCGCCCGACGACGCGGCCGGGCGCGAGCCGTTCTCCCTGGTCCTCCTGGACGAGGCCGGGCGCACGCTGGCCGAGCACGCCGCCCGCTTCCAGCCGAGCGCGTGCGAGGAGCCCGACGATGACGCGACCGGGACGATCGACGCGGTGCTCGACGCCCCGCCGGACGCCCGCCGGATCGAGCTGCGGCTCGGCGACGCGGTGCTCGACGCCCGCCCGATCGGCGGCCCGGCCGCGCCGGCCGGCGGGCCCGGGGCCGGCGCGGCGGTCGGGCTGCGCAGCACGGCGGGCGCCCCCGGCGAGGACGTCGTCGTCGAGTGGGACGCCCCGGACCCCTCGCCCGGCCGCCGCTACCTGGTCCAGGCGAGCGCCGACGGGGGCGCGACGTGGCGCACGGTCGGGCTCGACCTCACCGAGCCCGTCGTGCGCATCGACCCCGACGACTTCCCCGGGCAGGACGCGCTCGACGTCCGCGTGATCGCAACCAGCGGCACCGAGGCCGCGCTCCTCGCCCAGGACCGTATCCCGCTCGCCGGTCCGTAAGGGCCGGAGCGGAGGGCGACACTCACTAGGCTGGAGACTCCGGCGGAGGGACCGAGGAGGCGGGCATGGCCGAGCGACCGACCTTCCTGATCGTGGGCGCGAGCCTCGCGGGCGCGAAGGCGGCCGAGACGCTGCGGGAGGAGGGCTTCGACGGACATGTCGTCCTCGTTGGCGCCGAGCCGCATCGCCCCTACGAGCGGCCGCCCCTCTCGAAGGACTACCTGCAGGACAGGGCCGACCGCGACTCGGTCTACGTCCATCCCGAGGGCTTGTACGCCGCGCAGGAGATCGAGCTCATCCGCGGCCGCGAGGTGACGGCCATCGACCTCGGCGCCCGCACCGCGACGCTCGGCGACGGCGAGTCGCTCGGCTGGGACCGGCTGCTGCTGACGACGGGATCCGAGCCCCGCCGGCTGCCGATCCCGGGCGCCGACCTGGACGGCGTCCACGTGCTTCGGACCCTCGACGACTGCGACCGGCTGCGCGAGCTGATCGCGGCGGGCGGCCGCCTGGTCGTGATCGGCGCCGGCTGGATCGGCGCGGAGGTCGCCGCCTCGGCGCGCACGAGGGGCATGGAGGTGACGGTGGTCGAGCAGCAGTCCGTGCCGCTGCAGACCGTCCTTGGCTCGGAGGTCGGCGGCATGTACGCCGAGGTCCACCGCGAGCACGGCGTGGAGCTGCTGACCGGCACCGGGGTCGAGGCGATCGAGGGGGACGGCCGCGCCGAGCGCGTCGTGATCGAGGGCGGCCGCGCGGTGGACTGCGCGGCCGTCCTCATCGGCGTGGGGGCGGCTCCCCGCACCCAGCTCGCGGAGGCGGCCGGGCTGGCCGTGGACAACGGCGTGCTGGTGAACGCGACCCTGCGGGCGGAGGGCGACGTCTTCGCGGCCGGCGACGTGGCCAACGCGGAGCACCCCTTCTTCGGGCGCCGCGTCCGGGTGGAGCACTGGGCCAACGCGCTCAACCAGGGCCCCGCGGCGGCGCGCGCGATGCTTGGCCGGACCGAGCCCTACGAGCGCCTGCCCTACTTCTTCTCGGACCAGTACGACGTCGGCATGGAGTACTCGGGGCTGGCCGAGCCCGACGCCGAGATCGTCGTGCGCGGCGACCTCGCGGCCCGGGAGGCCGTCGTCTTCTGGCTCGGCGACGACGGCGCAGTCACGGCCGGGATGAACATCAACATCTGGGACGTCAACGAGCAGGTGCAGGCGCTGATCCGGTCGCGCGCCGCCGTGGACCGCGCCCGGCTCGCCGACTCGGACGTCCCGATCGAGAGCCTTACGGGCTGAGCACGCGCACGGCCGCGCGGGAGGCGACCGGCGCGGCGTTCGCCGCCCGTGCGGTGGCCGTGGCGGCGCCGCGGCCCGGCCCCCCGGCCGTCCAGGCGGCGCCGTAGGTCCGCGAGCCCCCCGCGCGGAGGCTCGCCAGCGTCCAGCAGGTGCGGGCGGCGCCGGGCGGCCTCGCGCAAAGCGTCAGGCGCCGCGCGGTCACCGTGCTCCGGTTGCCCACCGTGACGAGGAACGCGACCCGCTGGCCCGGGCGGGCGTTCCGGGCGCTCGGCCGGACGCGCAGCGTCAGCCGGGCGCGCCCGGCCGCCACGCGGCGGCGCGCGCCGGCGAGGTTGTTCGCCTCGGTCGTCTCCGGGTCGGCGCCCGCGACGGAGCCCGTCACGACGATCCTGCCGAGCCGACGCGGCCGCAGGCGCAGCGCGACGGCCCGCCGCTCGCCGGGCGCGAGCGTCCCGAGGTCGCAGGTCACCGGCAGGAGCGGCCCGCAGCGGGCCCCGCGGCCCCTGGCGCCGACCAGCTCCGCGGCCGGGCTGGCCGCGCCCCGCACCAGCACGGCGGCCGCGGGACCGGGCCCGCGGTTGACGACCTCGAGCATCCACGTCCCCACGGCGCCCTCCCGAACCACCCGAGGCGGGCGCACGGCGACCGCCAGGTCGGGCGGCAGGACCGCCGCGGCGGCCGGCCCGGTCACCGGGATCACCTCGACCGCCACCTGGGCGCTCCCGGACGCGCTGGGGCCGGCCGCCGTGGCCTCGATCGTGGCGACATGGCGGCCGACGGCGAACACGTGGGCGCCCGCCACGATCTCGATCGTCGCCTCGCTCCCGGCGGGCAGGCCGCCGAGGTCGCAGGCCGGCCCCGCGCAGGCGCCCTGGGAGGGCGTGGCCGAGGCGAAGAGCAGACCCGGCGGCAGCGTCACCAGCGCGCGCACGCCCGCCGCCGGGCTGGGGCCGCGGTTGCGGACGACGGCGGTGAAGCGGACCGCCGCTCCGGCCTGGACCGAGGCGGCGCTCGCGCTGGCGGCGACCGACAGGGCGGAGTACGGCCCGACCTCGACGGCGAGCGAGGCCTCGTTATCGGACGTGTCGGACTCCTGCTCGACGGCGGTCGCGACGGCCTTGTTGGTCAGGGTTCGCTCGGCAGCGATGGGCTCGGCTCGTACGCGCACGTCGAAGAACTTGAAGTCGAACGCGGCCAGGCTCGGAATCCCGCACGTCACGACGTGCCCGGCGGCGGTGCAGTCCGGCGCGCCGACCAACGCCAGGCCGTCCGGGAGCGTGTCCGTCACCGCCACGCCCGTGGCCTTGTCCGGGCCCGCGTTGCGCACCCTGAGGCGAAAGACCGCCTCGCTCCCGACCGCGACCTGGCCGGCCCCGTCAATGCGGGTGTTGGTGAGCTCGAGATCGACGTCGGCGAACGCGGATGCCGCCGTGGCGCCGACGGCGGCGAGCGCGACGCCGAGGAGCAGCATCGATCTCCTCAGCGTCCGCATCCGCCGGACGCTACACCACCTTGCCGGGAGCTCCTTCGGAGTCGGTCGGGAGCGGCGCGTCGCGGAGCGTCTGTCCGACGCCGAGGCAGCCGTAGCAGGCGACCGGGCGCAGGCGGCGGTCCCCGTCGCGGCAGTAGATCCGCCCTTGGCCCCAGCAGTGCGGGCAGGGCGCCCAGACCGGGGCCGGGCTCGGGTCGAGGAGGGTGCTCCGCGCCATCGCGATCACCCGCCTCGCCTGATCCGCGCGCAGAGGGCGACCGTCTCGGGGCTGGGCTCGGCCCGGAGGCACCGGCGCAGGGCGTCGGCGCAGAGGTCGAATTGCCGCAGCGCCTGCGCTCGCTGGCCGACCCGGGCGTAGGCCGCCATCAGGCGGCGGTGCACGTCCTCGCGCTCGGGCTCGGCGAGCAACGCCTGGCGGAAGAGCCCGATCGCCGCCGACGGGTCGCCCAGGGCCGACTCGCAGTCGGCGAGGTCGCCCAGCACCGTGAGGTAGGTCTCGCGGAGGTAGCGGCGCTGCACGGTCATCCACTCCTCGTACGGGTCGTCCTCGAAGAGGTCGCCCCGATAGAGGGCGGCGGCGCCGCGGAAGGCGCGCGCGGCGCCCTCGACGTCGCCCGCGCGGCGGCGGCGCGCGCCCTCGGCGGCGAGCGACTCGAACTCCTCGGCGTCCACCGTGAGGTCCAGGGCCGGGTCGAAGCGGTAGGCGCCGTCGCGGTAGACGACCACCGGCAGGTCGGCGAGCACCTCGCGGAGGCCGCTGCGCAGGATCGACAGCGACGTGTTGAGGCAGTTGCGCGCGGCCGCCGCGCTCGAGCCGGGCCAGAACACCTCGGCCAGCTCGTCGCGGGTGACCGAGCGGCGCCGGTGCGCGAGCAGGTACTGGAACACCGCCCGTCCCCGGCGGACCGGCCGCCAGGGCAGCTCGGCGCCGTCGGCGCTGAGGCGGAGCCGCCCGAGGCAGCCGACGGCCAGCGCCGGCGAGGCCGGCGCCGTCCCGGAGGCCGGGGCGGCGGGGTGCAGGGCGGTGCTCACGGCCGGCTGCCTTCCTCGGGGGGCTCGTGGTCCGCGGGCGTCCGGCCTGCGACGTCGGCCTCGGCGAGCCTGGCGAAGTACCGCTGCCGGGTCGCCTGGTACTCGGCCCAGGTGGGCGGGAAGTCCGTCGGGGCGGGCTCGTGGTCGATGACGAGGTGAAGGTGCCGCATCGGATCCTCCTTGCGGCCCGGTGTGCCGGGTGGAGGTGACTGGATGCGGCGAGTCTCCGTTCGCGCGGGAGACCGGCGATAGCCACCCTAGGTGTCGCCCGCGCGCACCTCTCTCGCCTGCCGAGACACGGCTCCGCGCTAGCGGGCCGCTGTTCCCAGGGCCAGCCGGGCCGAGCGCTCGAGCAGGGCGCTGCCCGGCACCGTGCGCGGCTCGGACCGCGCCAGGCGCGCCGCGACGAAGCGGCGCAGGACCCGCAGCTGCAGGGTGTGGTAGGTCAGGGTCGTCGCCCGCTCGAGCGCGAGCTTGGCGGCCCACGCAGTCGCGGCGTGGCCGGCCAGCGCGCGCTGGAGGCGGCCCTGGTAGGGCTCCATGCCGGCGGCCCGGCCGGCGAGCACGTCCAGGGCGGCCTCGCTGGCGAGCTTGCTGCTCAGGAACGCCTCGAACATGCCGTCGCCCGACACCGGGTCGACGAGCCCGGCCGCATCGCCCACGACCGCGGCCCGCCCACGCGCAGCGAGGCCCCAGGAGCGGCGCATCGGCAGGCGGTGGCCGCGCAGGCTGGTCAGGGCGTCGACGTCGACGGCGTGCTGGGCGCAGAGGGTGGCCAGATGGTCGCGGAGGCGCGGCCCCTCGGCCGCCCAGCCCCCGACGCCGATGTTCAGGTGGTCGCCCTTCGGGAAGATCCAGCCGTAGCCGCCCGGCACGGTTCCGATCTCGAGCGTCATGCGGCCGCGGTGCCCGCCGGCGCTCTCGGCGTCCACGGCCAGGTTGCCCTCGTAGGCGATCGCGAAGGCGCGGTCGGCGCCGAGCCCGAGCGCCTTCGAGCAGACGCCGTTGGCGCCGTCGGCGCCGAGCACTACCGCGGCGGTCAGCCGACCGCCGTCGACGTCCACGCTCATCGCGTCCCCATCGGCCTCCACCCCGCGCACCCGCACGCCGTCGCGCACGTCGGCCCCGACCTCCGCCGCGCGCTCGACCAGGAAGTGGTCGAGGCGGCGGCGCTGCGTCATCAGGGCGACCGGGTCGGGGAAGCGCTGCTCCCTGGTCCGCCCGAAGCGCAGGCGCAGCAGCACCCGGTCGACCCGGTCCTCGACGACGGGCGACACGTCGTACGGCAGCAGCCCGACGCCGCGCATCGTCAGCCCGCCGCCGCACGGCTTGTCCCGGGGGAAGCGCTGCCGGTCGAGGAGCACCACGCGTGCTCCCGCCGCGGCGAGCCGGTAGGCCGCCGTGGAGCCCGCCGGGCCCGCGCCAACCACCGCGACGTCCACCCGCTCGCCCACTACGGCGATCTCCGCCACCCCCTCGCCGCCCGCGCCATCGCGTCCTCGCCTCGTCGCGTCGGGCCGATGATGCCAGCCTCGCGGCCCGGTGGAAGCCCACCGGGGCCGCGGGTGGGGGCCGAACGCGCCCCCGGGACGTCCGTCAGGGCCGGAAGAGGATCTTCACGGCGCCGTCCTCCTTGCGCTGGAAGGTCCGGTACGCGTCGGGAGCGCGGTCGAGCGGGACCTTGTGCGTGGCGAATCCCTCCGTGCCGAGCGGGTCGCCGTCGAGGAGCAGGGGCATGATCTCGGGCACCCAGCGCTTGACGTTCGCCTGGCCCATGCGCAGCTGGACCTGCTTGTCGAAGAGCCTGAGCATCGGCAAGGGGTCGGCCATGCCGCCGTAGACCCCGATCACCGAGATCGTGCCGCCGCGGCGCACGATGTCGATCGCCAGGTGGAGGGCGTGGAGCCGGTCGACGCCCGCGACCTCCATCATCTTCCTCGCCACCGGATCCGGCAGGATCCCGGTGACCTGCTGCGCCAGCTTGGCGACCGGCGCGCCGTGGGCCTCCATCCCGACGGCGTCGATGACCGAGTCGGGCCCGCGCCCCTCGGTCCTCTCGCGGATCACCTCGGCGAGGTCGTCGTGCTCGCGCAGGTCGAGCGTCTCCACGCCGTTGCGGCGCGCCCGTTCGAGCCGCTCGTCGACGAGGTCGACGCCGATGACCCGGGCGCCGCGCAGCATGGCGATCCTCGAGGACATGTCGCCGATCGGGCCCAGGCCGAGCACGACCACCGTGCCGCCGTCGGGGATCGCCGCGTACTCGACCGCCTGCCAGGCCGTCGGCAGGACGTCGGAGAGGTACACGAAGCGGTCGTCCGGCGGCCCCTCGGGCACCTTGATCGGGAGCGTGTTGCCGAACGGCACGCGCAGGTACTCGGCCTGCCCGCCGGGCACCTCGCCGTACAGCTTGGTGTAGCCGAACAGCGCGGCACCCATCCCCTGCTCGCGGACCTGGGTCGTCTCGCACTGGGAGTGGAGCCCCTGGCCGCACATGAAGCAGGTGCCGCAGGAGATGTTGAAGGGCACCACGACCCGGTCGCCCGGGCGCACCGCGGTCACCTCGGCCCCGACCTCCTCCACGATGCCCATCGGCTCGTGGCCGAGGATGTCGCCCTCGCCGAGGAACGGCCCCATGACCTCGTAGAGGTGGAGGTCGGACCCGCAGAGCCCCGTCGTCGTGATGCGGACGATCGCGTCGGTCGGCTCCCGGATGGTGGGGTCGGGGACCTCCTCGACGCGCACGTCGCGCCTGCCGTGCCATGTCACGGCCCTCATGTCGCATCCTCCTTCCGGGAGCGGGCCTCCCGGGGTCGCCGGATTGGGGGCGGGTACCCCGAACGGCGTGGCCCGCAACCGCGGGCCCGTGGGAGGATGCGCCCGTGTCCGCGCGCCTCGCACGGTCCGGGCTCCTGATCCTCGCCGCGGTCGGCCTGGCGCAGGTCCTGGTGACGCTGGACTACTTCGCGCTGAGCGTGGCCCTCCCCGAGATGGCGGACGACCTCGGCGTCTCCACCACCGACCTGCAGTGGGCGATGACCGGCTACCTGCTGTCCTTCGCGGCGCTGATGGTGGCGGGCGGGCGCATCGGGGACATCTTCGGCCGCAAGCGCACCGTGCTCATCGGCATCGCGGTCTTCGGCGGCGCCTCGCTCCTCTGCGGGCTGGCCTACGACGAGTACATGCTGGTCGCTTGCCGGGTGCTCCAGGGAATCGGCGCCGCGATCCTCTTCCCCACCAGCATGGGCATCGTCGGCAACTCGTTCGACGATGAGACGCGGCCGCGCGCGATCGGCATCGTGGTCCTGGTCTCGATGGTCGGCACGGCGCTCGGGCCCCTCGTCGGCGGCGTCCTGACCGACGTCCTCGACTGGCGCTGGGTCTTCCTGGTGAACGTGCCCGTCGCGGTCGTCGCGGCGGCGATGGTGATGGCGTTCGTCCGCGAGTCGCGCGACGAGACCGTCAGCCGCCACGTCGACTACCGGGGCGTGGCGACCCTGAGCGGGTCCATCGTCGCCGTCACGCTGGCCATCGACCGCGGCCCCTCCTGGATCGAGGGCGAGCCTGGCGCGCTGATCGGCTGCCTGGTCGCCGCCGTGCTGCTGATGGCGCTGTTCGTGTGGCTCGAGCGGCGGGTCGAGAGCCCGCTCGTCGACCTGCCCACCTTCCGCAGCCACCCCTTCGTGATGGTGACGTTGAGCGGGTGCCTGTCGAACTTCCTCTGGGCGCTGTCGGTGTTCGTGGCGACGGTCTGGCTGCAGGACGTGAAGGACCTCTCCCCCCTCGAGTCGGGGCTCGCCTTCCTGGCCATGTCGGCCGGCGTCGCCGCCGGCGGGCCGCTCTCCGGCCGGCTCGTGGTGCACTACGACGTCGGCCTCCTGATGGCGATCTCGGCGCTCCTCGGCGCGGCCGGGGCGCTCGGCGTCTCGCTGGTCAGCGACCTGCCGGCCTGGCTGCCGCTGTTCGGGGTCCTGGGAGTGGGAGTCGGGATCAACTACGCCCTGGTCAACCAGGGTGCGCTCGCCGCCGTGCCGCCCGAGAAGGCCGGCGCCGCCTCGGGCATCGCCCTGACGGCCCTCGTCATCGCGGCCGCGGTGGCCACCGTGCTGGCCGCCACCCTGCTGGAGGAGCTGTCGGACGGCCCGGTCGACCAGACCGCCACCGACCAGGTCATGCGCGTCGGCGCGGTCGCCGCGCTGGTCGCCGCGATCCCGGCGGGGACGCTCTGGCTGCGGCGCCGGCGCGCCGCCGAGCCGGCCCCCGAGGCGGCCTAGGACCCCGCCGCGGGGCGGCGCCGCCGGCGGCGGGCGACCACGACCCAGACGGCGGCCGCGGCGACGGCGAGAGCGAGGACGACGACGGTGGCGCCGCTCATGCGCTCCTCGACGCCGCTCCAGGCGTCGTCGAGGGCCCAGCCGAGGCCGATCAGCACGCCGTTCCAGACCGCGCTGCCAATCGTGGTCAGGACGACGAAGGGCAGGAAGGGGAACCGCGCCAGGCCCGCCGGGAGGGACACCGCGCTGCGGGCGAGCGGGACGGCGCGGGCCACGAGCACGGTCGCCTTGCCCCAGCGGTCCATCCACGCCTCCAGCCGATCGAGGCGCTCGGGCGTCGCCCCCACGCGGCGCCCGTGCCGGGCGACCAGCGCCCGGCCGCCCCGTCGCGCCGCGACGTAGAGGGCGACGTTGCCGGCGACCGAGCCCGCCGTGGCCGCGGCCAGCGCGAGCGGGAAGGACATCCCGCCCTCGGCGACTACGAACCCGGCGAAGGGCAGGATCGCCTCGCTCGGGATCGGCGGGAAGACGCACTCCAGCGCCATGAGCAGGGCGAGGCCGAGGTACCCGGCCGCCTCGATGACGGATGTCACCCAGTCGGTCACGGGAGGCCACGGTAGCAGCGGCCTCGCCGGCCCCACCCCCCCGAACGGCCGGTCCGGGGCCTACTCCGCGCGGGCGGGGCGCACGAGCATCACGATGGGCCGCGCCTTCTCGAGGATGGCGTGGATCTGGGCCGCGCCGTCGAGGGTGGGGGCGCCGCCGCGCTTCTCGACGAGGACCGCCTCGAAGCGCTCCGCCGCGAGCGTCTCCAGCACGCCCTCGGCGAACGAGCGCGCCCGCACCAGGCGGGTGTCGAAGGCGCCCGGCGGAAGGGCGCTCGCCCGCTCGGCGTCGTCGAGCATCCCGCACGCCGACGAGACGGCGCGGTCGAGGGCGGCGTCGAGCGGCTGCGAGTGCGGGACCACCAGCACCGCCGCCAGCACGACCTCCCCCCCGTCGCCGGCGAGGTCGGCCGCCGCCCGGAGCGCCGTGTCCGGCCGGCGCTCGTGGTCGGTGGCCACCAGGACGCGGCGCCCGGCCCTCACCGCTCCTCCCCGGCGCGGGCCGTGCGGCGGTCGGCGACCAGGAGGAAGTCGACGCCCTCGAGGCGGTCCAGGAGCGTCCAGAGCAGGTCGCCGCGCAGCCGGCCTGCCAGCCCGCGCCGCCGCGGCGTCGCCATGGCGAGGCGGGTCACCCCCCGTTGCTCGGCCATGCTCACCACCGCGTCGGCGAGGTCCTCCTCCGGCACGGGGATGAAGTGCGCCCCGAGCGTCGCGGCAAGGCTCCGGACCAGCTCGCGCTGGCGCGCGTCGTCGTCGTCCAACCGCCCCTCCGGCATGACGATGTCGAGCTCGGCGCCCAGGCGGCGCGCGGCACGCCAGGCCGCCCGCGTCAGCCGCTGCGCGCCGAGCTCCGGCCGCACGACCACCATCACCCGCTCGACCAGCGGCGCCGGGGCGCCCTGCAGCACGACCCCGGGTCCGGGCGTATCGCGCTTCACGCGCTCGTCCACCGAGTCGGCCACCTCGCGCAAGGCGACCTCGCGGAGCGTCCCGAGATTCGCGGTGGTGAAGAAGTTCAGCAGGGCCGCCTCGACCCGTTCCTGGGGGTACACCTTCCCCGCTCGCAGCCGCGCCTGCAACGCCTCGGGGGTCAGGTCGACCAGGACCACCTCGTCCGCGTCGAGCAGCACCTGGTCGGGGATGGTCTCGCGGACGCGGACCCCCGTCAGCTCCAGTATGCGGTCGTTGAGGCTCTCGAGGTGCTGCACGTTGACGGTCGAGATCACGTCGATGCCGGCCAGCTGGAGCTCCTGGACGTCCTGGTAGCGCTTGGGCCGGGCCATCCCCGACGCGTTGGTGTGGGCGAGCTCGTCGACCAGCGCGACCTGCGGCGCCCGGCCGATCACGGCGTCGACGTCCATGTCGCGCAGCGCCACGCCCCGGTGCTCGAGCTCGAGCGGCGGGACGACCTCGATGCCCTCGGCCATCGCGATGGTGTCGGCGCGGCCGTGCGGCTCCAGCCACCCGATGACGACGTCCTCCCCCTCCGCGAGGCGGTCGTGCGCCTCCTCGAGCATGGCGTAGGTCTTCCCGACGCCGGCGGCCATGCCGACGTACACCTTCAGCCTGCCCCGCGCGACGACCTCGGCCACGCCTCAGGCCCCCGTCACGACGGGCTCACCGGCGGCGGGGCGTCGAGCGGCGGCGATCACGGGGAGGGCGACGGCGGTCGCGGCCGGACCGTAGCGCGATCCGGTCGAGGAGGCGGGCCGGCGGCTCATCGCGACCCCGCGGGCCGCTCCGCCGCGGCGCCGCCGGGGCCGTGGACCACCAGCACCATCCGCTCGGCCGCGGCCAGGATCGCGGCGGCCCCGCTTCCCACCGGCGCGATCCGGCGCGCGGCGATCCCGCGCTCGGCGAGGAGCCGGACGGCCTCGTCGAGCAGGCGGGCCTGGTGGCGGCGCTCGTCGACATACGGCGCGAGCCGGGAGCTCACCCCGGGCCGGGCATCACGTTGACGACCCCGACGAGGTCTCGCGGGGCGGCGAGCTCCCCGGCGCGCGCCACTGCGCCGCGCGCCTCCGTCGACCCGTCGTAGGCGACGAGCATCCGCGTCGTCGCTACGCCCCGAAGACGTTGTGGATCAGCAGGTCGATCAGCTTGATGCCGACGAAGGGCGCGATCACGCCTCCGACGCCGTAGATCAGGAGGTTGCGCCGCAGCAGCCGCGTCGCGCCGATCGCGCGGTACTTGACCCCCCGCAGCGCCAGCGGCACGAGCGCGGGGATGATCAGCGCGTTGAAGATGATCGCCGAGATGATCGCGCTCTGGGGCGTGCCCAGGTGCATGACGTTCAGCGCGTCGAGCGGTCCGTTCTCCCCGGGCGTGGTCGCGTAGACGGTCGCGAACATCGCCGGCAGGATGGCGAAGTACTTCGCGACGTCGTTCGCAATCGAGAAGGTGGTCAGCGAGCCCCGGGTGATCAGGAGTTGCTTGCCGACCTCGACGATCTCGATCAACTTCGTCGGATTCGAATCGAGGTCGACCATGTTCCCCGCCTCCTTGGCGGCGGAGGTGCCGGTGTTCATGGCCACACCGACATCTGCCTGGGCGAGCGCGGGCGCGTCGTTCGTGCCGTCTCCGGTCATGGCCACCAATCGTCCACCCTGCTGCTCGCGGCGGATCAGCGCCATCTTGTCTTCCGGCGTCGCCTCGGCGAGGAAGTCGTCGACGCCCGATTCCTGCGCGATCGCGGCCGCGGT
>DATAGF010000263.1:0-11597 GCA_036257075.1 Miltoncostaeaceae bacterium | reverse complement strand
GCGCGCCGCCGAGCTCAGCCGCCGGACGCGGGCGGCCGTTACCGAGCTGCTCGAGCCGATGATGCGGGCGTACCCGTGATCGCGCACGCCCCGCCCCCGCCGCCCGTGATCTCGGCGCCCCCCGTCAGCTTCGGCCACGCCGTCGTGCGGTTGAGGGCGAGCGCGGAGCGGGTCGAGGTCCAGGCCGACGGCCGGATCACCGCGCGGCTGCGACCCCCGCCGGGCCCGCGCCGCATCTCCGTGCCGGTGCCCACGGGCGTCCACGCCGTGCGGGTGAGGGCGATCGGCAGGACCGGCGCGCGCTGGTCGGCGACGGTCCGGGTTCGCGCGCTGCCGCACAGCGCCCTGCGGGCGGGGCGCGTCCCCGGCTTCGTCGACCGGGCGCTGCAGCGCGACGTCGAGCGGCTCGCGGGCGAGACCTCGGCGATCACCGGCGTCTACGTCCAGCACCTGGTGACGGGCTGCGGCGCGGCGGTCAACGCCGACGCGCAGTTCCCGGCGG
Source organism: Miltoncostaeaceae bacterium (assembly GCA_036257075.1). Taxonomy (GTDB): domain Bacteria; phylum Actinomycetota; class Thermoleophilia; order Miltoncostaeales; family Miltoncostaeaceae; genus DATAGF01. The sequence continues at coordinate 11,095 of DATAGF010000263.1, read as the reverse complement.
CCAGCACGCTGAAGGCGGCGATCCTCGTCGACGCCGTCCGGCACGGGCAGGCCGCCTCCCTGCGCTCGACCCTCGACCGGATGATCATCGACTCGGACGACCGCTCGGCCAACACGGCGCTCGCCGCCCTGGGCGGAGGCTCCGGCGACGCCGGTGCCGTCCAGGTCACCGACACGCTCCACGACCTCGGGCTGGCGCGGTCGCTGGTGCGCCGCCCGTACATCATCGAGCAGGAGCGCCGGCCGCTGCCGATCGAAACCACGGCGGCCCCGCCGCTCTCCACGAATTTCGTCAGCACCCCCTACGAGCTCGCCCGCCTCATGGTGGCCGTGCACCGAGGCGCCATCGGGCGCGGCGGCGTCGAGCGGCTCGGCATCGGGACGGCCGAGGCGCGCAGGGAGCTGCTCGCGCGGCTCCTCGACGTCCGCGACACCACGAAGCTCGTCGCCGGCCTGCCCTCCGGCGTGCCCGTCGCCCACAAGACCGGGTACACGGACGACGTCCGCCACGACGCCGGGATCATCTATCTCCGCAGCGGGCCGGTGGTCGCCTCCGCCATGACCTACCGGGCCTCCTCGATCGGCGGGACCGGCGAGCGGTTCATCTCTCGGGTCGCCGCGGCGGCGCGCGGGCGCCTCGCCGGCGGGGGGGCCTGCGACGGGCTGCCCCTGAGGCATCCGCGCCGCCGGTAGATCCGTCGATATGATTCGCCTTATGTCGCCGATCAGGTATCTCTATGGCTCGCCGACGACGTCGTACCTCATCTGCACGACGCCGCGCAGCGGCAGCACGTTCCTGAGCCAAGCGCTGGCCAGCACCGGCGTGGCCGGACGCCCCGAGGAGTACTTCCAGCAGCTCACGGCGACGAGCCTCCCCCGGCGCCCCGTCGACTACCTCCAGGGCCTGACCGAGGGCTCGGTCCCGACGCCGCGGGGGGCGCCAGACGGCGACCACCGGGTCGACCCGATGTTCGACCCCCGCCGCTTCGCCGGCTTCGGCGACTACGTGAGCTGGGTCCTCGGCACCGCCACTACCGGGAACGGCGTCTTCGGGGCGAAGATCATGTCCGCCTACATGGAGGGCCTCGCCGCGGGCCTCCGCGAGGCGCTCGGCGGCCGCGCGCCCGAGACGACCCCCGAGCTGCTCGCGGCGGTCTTCCCGCGTCTGCGCTACATCTTCCTCGTGCGCGCGGACAAGGTGCGCCAGGCGGTGTCGCTCTGGCGGGCGATCCAGACGTGGCAGTGGCGCGAGGACGCGCCCGAGCAGGGACCGGCCGGTGGCGAGCCCGGCGACGGCGGCCTCCGCTACGACTTCGCGGCCCTCGACCACCTCCGCCGCCGCCTGGTCGAGGAGGAGGAGTGGTGGCGCGGCTACTTCGCCGCCGCCGGCGTCGAGCCGCTGACGATCGTCTACGAGCGCTTCGCCGACGGCCACGACGAGGTCGTGCGGGCCGTGCTGCGGCACCTCGAGATCCCGTTCGACGGCTCGTGGACGCTCCCGAGCCCGACCGTGCGCCGCCAGTCCGACGGCCTGTCCCGGGAATGGGCCGAGCGCTACGCGGAGGAATCGGTGGCCGCGGAGCCGCGGTGACACCGCCCCGCCCGAACATCCTCTACCTGCACTCCCACGACACGGGGCGCCAGGTACAGCCCTACGGGGGCGCCGTCTCCACCCCGCGAATCCAACGGCTCGCCGAGGAAGGGGTCGTCTTCCGCCAGGCCTTCTGCGCGGCGTCGACGTGCTCGGCGAGCCGGGCCTGCCTGCTCACCGGGCGCTACGCGCACTCGAACGGCATGCTCGGGCTGGCTCACCGGGGCTGGTCGCTGAACGACTACGAGCAGCACATCGTCCACACCCTCCACGAGATCGGCTACCACTCCACGCTGGTCGGCGAGCAGCACATCTCGAAGGAGCCCGGCGAGATCGGCTACGACGAGGTGGTCAAGATCGAGACCACGCGCGCGACCAACCTCGCCCCGGTCACGATCGACATCCTCCGCCGCGGCCGCCGGCGGCCCTTCTTCTTGTCGGTGGGGTTCTTCGAGACTCACCGGGAATTCGTCCCCGCCGACGACGGCGAGGAGCGCTGGCTCGCGGTGCCGCCGCACCTGCCCGACGCGCCCGAGATCCGCCGCGACATGGCTGCCTTCAACGCCAGCGCCCGCTCGCTGGACGCGGGGATCGGGGCGATCCTCGACGAGCTCGACGCCCTCGGCCTGGCCGAGGACACCCTGGTCATCTGCACCACCGACCACGGGATGCCGTTCCCCGGCGCCAAGGCGACGCTCACGGACCGGGGCATCGGGGTCTTCCTCATCATGCGCGGCCCCGGCGGGTTCCGGGGCGGCCGGGTCATCGATGCCCTGGTCTCCCAGGTGGACATCTTCCCGACGATCTGCGACCTCGTCGGGATCCCGCCGCCGGACTGGCTCCAGGGGCGCTCGATGCTGCCGCTCATCGGCGGCGCCGCGGCGATCCGCGACGAGGTCTTCGCCGAGGGCACCTACCACGCCGCCTACGAGCCCCAGCGCGCGATCCGCACGCGCCGCTGGAAGTACATCCTGCGCTTCGACGACCGGGAGTCCCCGGTCGTGGTCAACGCGGACGACGGCCCGGCCAAGGACGTGTGGCTCGCGGCGGGCTGGGCCGAGCGCGCCGTGCCGTCGGAGCAGCTCTTCGACCTCGTGCTCGACCCGGGCGAGGGCGAGAACCTGGTCGACCGCGGGGAACTCGCCCCGGTGGTCCGGGAGCTGCGCGAACGGCTGCTCCGGTGGATGGCCGAGACCGGCGACCCCCTCCTCGACGGGCCGGTCGAGCCGGCCCCAGGCGCCGAGTACAACGAGCCCGACCAGATCTCGACGAGCGAGCCGACGCGGACCGCGCCGGTCATCGGCCGGGCGGCGCGGGAGCGCGGCGGAAGCTGAGCCGCCGCCGCTCGACGGCCGCCCGCCAGTCGATCCGCCCGAGCAGCCAGAGCACCACCCCGAGGCCGGCCAGGCCGAGCGCGAGCGTCCACGGGGCGATCCAGTCGCGCAGCCGCTCCGCGAGCTGGTCTGCCGTGGCCGTCACGAGGCCGACCCCCAGGCCGTAGGTCACGAGGCGCCCGGCGACCGCCGCCGCGCCCACCAGGGCCAGGTTGACCCGCAGCAGCCCGGCGGCCGTGTAGAGGGCGCCGGCGGGGGGAGGGGAGACGGCGAGCAGCGCCGCCGTCCCGAGCCGTCCGCGGCGCCCGCGCAGGCGCTCGGCGAGGTAGTCGACGTTCGCGCGCACGCCCGGGCGCATGAGGCGGGGCCCGAGCGCCCGCGTCCAGGCGGCGAGGCCGACGCGGCCGACCCCGGCGCCCAGCGCCCCCGCGACGACGACGCCGGCGGGGTCGGCGTCGAGCTCGAGGCTGACGTACGCGAGCACGAGCCACGAGGGCGGCAGGGGGAGCGGGGTGATCGTCATCGCGACCACGATCCCGAAGGCCACGAGGTACTCCACCGGCCGAGGCTAGCGGGAGGCGCGGCGGGGCGGCCGCCGCTACCGTCCGTCGCGTGATCTCGGCCGTCCTCCACACCGACCCGGCGTGCCCCTGGGCCTACTCGGCCATCCCCGCCCTGCGGGCCCTCGAGTGGCGCTACGGCGACCAGCTCGACTGGCGGCTGGTGGTGATCGGGCTCACGGAGCACGCGAGCCAGTACGTCGAGCGCGGCTACACGCCCCTGCGATCGGCCCGGAGCCAGGCCGTCTTCCGCGACCGCTTCGGCATGCCGTTCGCCGCGAGCCCGAAGGCGCGCATGGCGGGCACCTCGCGGGCGTGCCGCGCCGCCGCCGCCGCGCGCATCGACGCGCCCGGCTCGGAGTGGCGGGTGCTGCGCGCGCTGCAGCTCGCGAACTTCACCACGACGATGCTCCTCGACGAGGACCACGACCTCGCCGCGGCGCTGCGCGGCGTGCCCGGCGTGGACGGCGACGCGCTCGTCGCCCGCATCGACGACCCCGACGTCGTCGCCGCATACGAGCGCGATCGCGAGGAGGCGCGGAGCGCCGCCGGCTCGGCGGCCGAGCTCCAGGGCAAGACGGCCACGACCGACGGGCCGGTCCGCTTCACCGCGCCCTCGCTGGTGCTGGCGCTGAACGGCTCGCGGCTGGTCGCAGGCGGCTGGCAGCCGCTCCCGGCCTACGACGTCCTGGTCGCCAACCTCGATCCGTCGCTGCGCCGCGAGCCGCCGCCGGACGGTCCGGCTTCGCTCCTCGAGCGCTTCCCCGAGGGGCTCACGACCCAGGAGGTCGCGGTCCTGCTGGCGGACGGCAACGACGATCCCGACCGCGCCGCGGCCGAGCGGGCGCTGCAGGAGCTCACGGCCGGGGGCGAGGCCGTGCGCGTCCCCGTGGCCAACGACGCCCTCTGGGTCGCCCGCTCAGCCTGAGCCTCGGCCGGCGCGACCCTCGACCGCGCCCTTGAGGCGTCCCAGGCGGGCGTCCCAGGCCGCCGCCGCCTCGCCCATCCACGAGGCCGCCGGCGCGAGGGCGCCGGGCCGCAGGCGGTAGCTGACGCGGCGGGCGCCGCCCGGGACCCGCTCCACGAGCCCGGCGTCGTCCAGGGCGGCGAGGTGCTTGGCCACCGCCTGGCGTGTGATGGGCAGGGTGGCGGTCAGCGCGGGCACGCTCGTCGAGCCCTCCCGCAGCAGCGTCTCGACGACGTGGCGCCGCGTCGGGTCTGCGAGGGCCGCGAGCACCGGCCCGATGCGGTCGCTCACGCGGGAACGGCCGCCAGGCTCGCCGCCAGGCGGGCGAGGGGGAGCGTCGGTGCGGTCTCGCTGACGAGCACGCGCGCGCCGGCCGGGGCCGCGACCACCAGGAACTCCACCCGCGTGGCCGCCTCGTCGCCCTCCCACCACCACCAGACGAGCCGGTACGGCGGCTCTTCCGACTCGACCTGGATCTCGCGCTCCGGCTCCCCGAGCCAGCGCTCGCGGCCCTCCTCGGTCGCCAGGGCGTCCCAGACCTCCTCGGGAGTGGCCTCGATCTCGATCTCGCGCCATGCCGCCATCGCGGGCTCCTTTGACAACCGTCAGGTTGCTATCGTTGGCTGACAACCGCCAAGTTGTCGAAAGGATAGCCGATGCCGCTGGTCCCGATGGTCGTGGAGGAGAGCCCGCGTGGGGAGCGCTCCTTCGACATCTACTCGCGCCTGCTGAACGAGCGGATCATCTTCGTGGGCACGCCGGTCGACGACCAGGTCGCCAACCTGGTGGTCGCCCAGCTCCTGCACCTGGAGAGCGAGGACCCGGACAAGGACATCGCCCTCTACATCAACTCGCCGGGCGGCGGCGTCTACGCGGGCCTGGCGATCTACGACACGATGCGGTTCATCCGTCCCGACGTCCAGACGATCTGCTTCGGCGTCGCCATGAGCATGGGCTCCCTGCTGCTGGCGGGCGGCGCGGCCGGCAAGCGGATGGCCCTGCCCAACAGCCGCATCCTCATCCACCAGCCGAGCGGCGGCTTCCAGGGGCAGGCGAGCGACATCGAGATCCACGCCCGCGAGACGATCGAGCTGCGCCGGCGCGTGGACGAGATCTACGCGGAGCACACCGGCAGGAGCGTCGAGCAGGTCCACGAGGACATGGACCGCGACCGCTTCTTCACCGCCGAGGAGGCCGCAGCCTACGGGCTGGTCGACCGGGTCATCGAGTCCCACGAGCTCAGCCGCCTCCCGACGGGCTTCGGCGCCCGGGACGGCCGCGGGCGGAACGGCGCGTGACCCCGACGAGGAGGCGATCTTCGGTTTCTTCTCCCGAGGTGCGTCCGGCAGCCCGTCGGCCGGTCGTCCGATATAACGCGGAGCGTGACGATCAGCAGGGCGGTGCCGAACATACGGTCGGAGCGGCCGGCCGAGACGCGCGATTTCTTCGTGGACGTGCTCGGCTTCGAGGTGGCGATGGACATGGGCTGGGTCGTGACCGTCGCGTCCCCGACCAACGCCTCCGCTCAGGTGACGATCGTCGGCAACGACGACATGGCCGCCCCGGGCATCTCGGTCGAGGTGGCCGACGTCGATGCCGCGCACGCCAAGGTCGTGGAGCACGGCTTCGAGATCGTCTACCCCCTTCGCGACGAGGAGTGGGGAGTCCGGCGCTTCATGCTCCGTGAGCCGAGCGGCACGGTCGTCAACGTCCTGTCCCATCGCTCGGACTGAGCGCCCGGCCGCCGATACGCCTCGAGGCGACCGGCGAGCTCGCCCGGGCGGCTGAGGGCCGGGCAGTGCCCGCCGGCGATCTCGTCCGGCTCGAGGCCCAGGCGCTCGCGGGCGACGCGCCGGCTCCATGCGGCCGGGAAGAGGCGGTCGTCGCGGCAGAGCAGGTAGCGCGTGGGGACGTCGGGCCAGGCGGCGAGCGGGTACGGCTCCGCCCCGGGACCCTGGGCCTGGTCGCGCCCGCGCCGAAGCGCCTCGGCCGCGAGGGCCGGCGGGACGTCGTGGTAGAAGACGGCGACGGGATCCTCGGCGGCGTCCGGGCCGCCCGCGTCGGCGAGGGCCTCGGCGTAGCCGGTGGAGGCGAACATCTCCGCCGCCGTCTCGCCCGGGCGCGGGACCATCCCCGCCACGAGCACCAGCAGCTTCGCGGAGGCCTGGGCGCAGACGATCGGGGCCGTGTAGCCGCCGAAGGACTGGGCGACGACGACGACCCCGTCGCGGTCGCCGATCGCCTCGAGGACGACGTCCGCGTAGTCGGCGAGGCCCGCCGACTCGTCCTCGCAGGGCAGATCCGGGGCGACGACGTCATGGCCGCGCGCCCGCAGATCGGCCGCCACGAGGTGCCAATACCAGCCGACGTCGCCGGCGCCGTGGATGAGGGCATAGGTCGCCATCGCGCTCCTCCCAGAGGGTTCGTCGATGAGACGGTTCGGGTGGCCGGAACTCATCGGCCCCGGCGCCGTCAGACGAGCGGCGCCACCCGCTCCATGAACAGCTCGAGCTGGCCAACCGGGTCGCGCAGCGGCCAGAGGAACATGCGCTCCGCGCCGGCGTCGGCGAAGGCCCTCAGGCGCTCCGCGCAGACCTCGGCGGGCCCGATGGGCAGCGAGAGCGAGCGCAGCTGCTCGACCGGCCGGCCCACGAGCGGCGCGAGGACCTCGGCGAGGACCCGCTCGGCGCCCGCGGCGTCCTCGGTGACGCAGAGCCATCCCGTGGCGAGGCCGTTGGGCATCGGGGGGAGCGCAGAGACCGCCTCGCGGAGGCGCTCAGGCGTGATGTTGTAGACCGACGCCAGCCAGCCGTCCCCGTGCCGGGCGACGCGCCGCAGCCCGGCCGGCGAGCCCCAGCTCGCCACCCAGATCGGCGGCCCGGGGCTCTGGACCGGGCGGGGCTGGAGCTCGTCGCCGTACAGCAGCTCGCGCAGCGCGGGGAGGGCCGCGTCGAAGCGCCGCCAGCGCTCCTCGAAGGGGACGCCGGCCGCGGCGTAGTCGCGAGCCGACGAGCCCGCGCCGACGCCGGCGAGCACGCGCCCGCCCGAGAGGACGTCCAGAGCGGCGAGCGCCTTCGCCAGCGGGGCCGGCCCGCGGACGACCGGCAGGGCTACCGTCGTGGCCAGCGTCATGTCGCCCGACTCGCCGATCACCGCGGCCAGGGCGGTGGGGCCGTCGAGCCAGGGCCGGGAGAAGAAGAGGTGGTCGTTGGCGCAGAGGTGGCGGTAGCCACAGCCCGCGGCCGTCGCGGCGTAGGCCCGGAGCCCGCGCAGGGTCGGGGGCGATCCGAGGTCGAGGAGGGGGAGGTGGGCGCCGTACTCCACGGCGCCAGTCTCCTCGGGGAGGGGGGTCGGTGGCTAGCGCCGGCCGCGGCCGAAGCTCTGGCCCTCCGGCGCGGCGGCGCGGACGCGCGCCATCTCGGCGGGGCCGGCGATGTCGTCGTCCTCGGCCGGCGGGTCGATCCGCTCGAGGGAGGTGAGCAGGACGTTCATGTTCCGCTCGCGCCGCTCCAGACGCCCGTGGGCCAGCACCAGCGGGTCGGCGCGCACCACCGCTCGGTGGCGGTCGTAGGCCTCCGGGCGGACGATGCAGTTGACCATCCCGGTCTCGTCCTCCAGGAGCAGGAAGACGATGCCCCCGGCGGTCGCCGGCCGCTGGCGCGCGACCACCAGCCCGGCGACGCTCACCCGGGCGCCGTCGGGCGTCTCGCGCAGCTCCGCGGCGGTGAGGACCCCGTGCGGCAGGCCGGGCCGAACGAGCGTCACGAGGTGCCAGCCGGTCGACAGCCCCGTGGTCTCGTAGTCGGTCACGGTGCGCTCGAAGCGGCCGAGCTCGGGGAGGGGAGGGGCCTCCCCGGCTGGGATCGGGAGCGCGAGCTGGAGGCCGCTTGACCCAAGGCGCGGCCGCGCCAGGACGCCGAGCTCCCAGAGCATCGCCCGGCGCGGGCGATCCAGGGCGTCGCAGGCGCCGGCCCGCACGAGCTGGGCGAGCTGCTCGCGGCGCAGGTCGGCGCGCGCGGCCAGGTCGGCGATGTCGCGGAAGGGGCCGCCGGCGCCCCGCTCGGCGACCAGGCGGGCGGCGGCGTCCTCGCGCACCTCGCGCACGTAGCCGAGCCCCACCCGCACGGCGCCGTCCTCGACGGTGCAGATCGCGTCCGACCGCGCGATGCACGGCGGCAGCACCCTCACGCCGCGCCGCTGGGCGTCGCGCACGAGGGTGGCCGGCGGGTAGAAGCCCATGGGCTGGGCGTTCATCAGCGAGGCCAGGAACTCGGCCGGGTAGCGCTGCCGCAGCCAGGCGCTCTGGTAGGCCAGCACGGCGAAGGCCGACGAATGGGCCTTGGGGAAGCCGAAGTTCGAGAAGCCGATCAGCTTGCGGAAGACGGTCCGGGTGGTCTCGTCGTCGACCCCCTGCTCGCGGGCCCCGTCGCGGAAGTCCCTCCACAGGGCGACCATCGCCTCGCGGCTGCGCTTGCGGCTCATCGCCCGCCGCAGCTCCTCCGCCTGCCCGGGGGTGAAGCCGGCGAGCGCCATGGCGACCTCGAGCACCTGCTCCTGGAAGACGACCACCCCGAGCGTCTCGCGCAGGCAGTCGGCGAGGAGCGGATGGTCGTAGGGCGGCTCGAAGCCGGGGTCGGCGCGCAGGGCGCGGCGGTGCTTGACGTAGGGGTGCACGGCCCCGCCGCTGACCGGCCCGGGGCGGATCAGGGCGACCTGGATGGTGAGGTCGTCGAGGCTCTCGGGCCGCGTCTGCAGCAGGCTCTGCATCTGTGCCCGGCTCTCGATCTGGAACACCCCGACCGTGTCGGCGTCCTGGATCTCGGCGTAGACCGCGGGGTCGGAGAAGCCGATGCGCGACAGGTCGACGCTCTCCCCGCGCGAGCGGGCGATCAGGTCGATGCACTCCTCGACCGCCGACAGCATCCCCAGGCCGAGAAGGTCGATCTTCACGAAGCCCGCATCGGCGCAGGAGTCCTTGTCCCACTGGCAGATCTGGCGCCCCGGGAAGGCGGCCGGCACCACCGGCACCAGCTCCACCAGCGGGCGCGCGCTCACGACCATCCCCCCGGAGTGCTGGGAGAGGTGCCGCGGCAGGCCGGCGGCGTCGCGCGCGAGGACGGCCAGCGCCCGCCAGCGCGGCGAGGCGAGCTTGGCCTCGCCGTCGGGCAGCCGGGCGAGCTCCTCCTCGACCGCCCGCGCCGACGACCAGGCGTCCGACAGCCGCGCCAAGCCTTCCAGGTCGGCCGGAGGCAGGGCAAGCGCGCCGCCCAGCTCGCGGATCGCCATGCGGATGCGGAAGGTGGGGAAGGCCGCCACCAGGGCCGCGTGCTCGGCGCCGTAGCGGGCGATCACCTCCTCGATCAGCCTCTCCCGCACGTCGCGGGGGAAGTCGAGGTCGATGTCGGGCACCGACGCCATGTCGCGGTTGAGGAAGCGGCCAAGGAAGAGGCCGTTCTCGACCGGGTCGACGTGGGAGAGGCCGGTGAGGTAGCAGACGATCGACCCCACCGACGACCCGCGCCCGCGCCCGGGGGGGAGCCAGCGCCGCGCCGAGCCGGCCGGGCGCGTGCGCAGGGCGACCTCGCGGGCCAGCTCGAGGATGTCGCGGTGCAGCAGGAAGAAGCCGGCCAGGTCGTGGTGGGCGATGAGGGCCAGCTCCCGGTCGAGGCGGGCGCGGGCCTCGCGGCGCCTGCCCGCGTTGGGGTAGCGCGCGCCGAGCTGGCAGGCGCAGACCCGGGTCAGGGCCTCCTGGGCCGTCTCGCCGGGGTGCGAGCCGGCGAAGTCGGGGAAGCGGTAGCCCAGGTCGCGGGTGAGGTCGAACTCCAGGCGCTCGGCCAGTCGCACGGTCTCGGCGACCGCCCCGGGGTGGTCGGCGAACAGCGCGGCCGTCTCGGCCGGTGACCTCAGCACGGCCTGGCGGTTGCCGCGGCGCTCGTCCTCCGAGCCATCGAGGGTGAGGCGGTGGCGGATTGCCACGAAGGCGTCCTGCAGGAACGCCCGCGAGCCGTCGTGGGCGTGGGGGTCGCCGGTCGCGACGCAGCGCAGCCCGGCATCCTCGGCCAGCTCCGCCAGCTCGCGCGCCAGACGCCGCGCGCCGCGCGAGCGGGGGTGCTGGATCTCGACGTAGACGTTGCGCGCCCCCAGGTCGCGCGCCAGCGACCGGGCCGCCTCGAGGGCCTCCCGGCGGCGGCCGGCCGCCACCAGCCGCGGCACCAGGCCGTGGCGGGCGCAGCCGGTCAGGCACACCAGCCCCTCGGCGTGGGCCGCGAGCGCCGCCCTGTCGAGGGCGGGGGGGAGGGCGCGGCGGTCCGGCGGCGGGCGGGTGTCCGCGTGGGCCAGGGTGATCAGGCGGCACAGGTTGGCGTAGCCGGCGGCGTCGGCCGCCAGCAGGGTCAGGTGGGCGCCGTCGCCGAGGGTGAGCTCGGCGCCCGTGATCGGGCGGACGCCGGCCGCCCGCGCCGCGTGGGCGAATGCCAGCGAGCCGCAGAGCCCGTCGTGGTCGGTGAGGGCCAGGGCCGAGTGGCCGAGCTCGGCCGCGCGCTCGGCCATCTCCTCGGGCGCCGAGGCGCCGTCGAGGAAGCTGAAGGCCGAGTGGGCGTGGAGCTCGACGTAGGGGACCGTCCCCATCGAACACATGTTCGTAC
>DATAGF010000258.1:0-19724 GCA_036257075.1 Miltoncostaeaceae bacterium | reverse complement strand
GAAGTAGGCCTGGAGCGGGATCTCGACCTCGACCCCCGGCGGCACCCAGATGAAGGAGCCGCCCGACCAGACCGCCGAGTTCAGCGCGGCGAGCTTGTTGTCGCCGGGCGGGATGACCGTGGCCCAGTGCTCCTTGAAGATGTCCTCGTGCTCGCGGAGGGCGGTGTCGGTGTCGCAGAAGATGACGCCCTTCTTCTCGAGGTCCTCGCGGATCGAGTGGTAGACGACCTCGCTCTCGTACTGGGCGCTCACGCCCGAGAGGTACTTCTGCTCGGCCTCCGGGATGCCCAGGCGGTCGAAGGTGTTCTTGATGTCGGCCGGGACCTCGTCCCAGTCCTTCCCCTGCTTCTCCGAGGCGCGGATGAAGTAGAAGATGTTCTGGAAGTCGATCCCCGTGAGGTCGCCGCCCCAGTCGGGCAGGGGCTTGCGCTCGAAGATCTCGAGGGCCCGGAGCCGGAACTTGGTCATCCACTCGGGCTCGGACTTCAGGAAGGAGATCTCGCGCACCACGTCCGCGTTCAGGCCGCGCTTCGGCTCGAAGACGTAGTTCGCCGGGTCGTGCCAGCCGAACTTGTACTGACCGAGGTCGATGTCGGGCGGCTTGACAGTGGACATGCGATCTCCCGTCGCTGGTCGCGCGATCTCGTCTCTAAAGGATACGCCCGTGACCGGAATCGGTGAAGGGCGGCGTGGGCACTCCGGCCGGCCCGCGTCCGGCGCGGCCCGAAGCCTAGCGCGGCGGCGCGGGCGCGGTCAGGGGGTGTAGACCGCGCGCTCGACGACGCTGCGCCCGCCGAGGTCGCGCGACCACATGGCGACCGCCGTGCCGCCCTCGTCCATCGCCAGCGCAAGCGGCTGGCGGGAGGGGACGCCTGGCCCTGAGAGGGGGGCCCGCGCGGTGGAGTTGCCGTCGGCGCCGCGGGCGACCGCCAGCACCCGGCCGTCCGCGAGCCAGGCCACGGCCCCGCGCCGCTCGCTGCCGACGGCGACCCTCGCCCGCGAGGCGCTGCGGTCCTGGCCCAGGGTGAGCGGTGCGCCGACGCCGAGGTCGCCGGCGATCGGGGCCGCCCGGGTGACCCCGCCGCGCCCGATCCAGGCCGACAGCGCGTCCCCCGACGAGCCGACCGCGATCCGCGGCGAGCCGGCGCCGGGCCGGGTGAGCTCGGCCGTGCCGAGCGCCGGCAGCTGGGCCAACGCCACCCCCGACGCCGAGACCGGCCCGCGCCACCAGCTCAGGCCGGGCTCGGCCGCGCTCACCGCCACGGCCCGCCCATCGGGTCCGATCGCCATGTCGGCGGAGACGTCGGGGTCGCCGGTGATGGCCAGCCGTGCCTCGGCGCCGAACGCCTCGTCGGGCCCGCGGGCCACCGCCGCGGCGACCGAGCGGCCGCGGCCCAGGTCGCACTGCCACCAGACGGCGGCGTGCCCGGCGGGCCCGACGGCCACCCGCGGCCGGCGCACCTGCACGCAGTCGTCCGCGGTCGACGCCTGCCGGGGCGCGCCCCAGGCGCCGCCGGGGGGGCGCTCCGAGAGCTGCACCTGGCCCACGTAGCCGGGGTCGGACGGCCGGGTGCCCGTTCCCCAGTGCCAGGCGGCGAGCGCCAGGCCCCGCCCGTCCACGCCGAGGAACACGCGGCCGACCTTCTGGCGGGGGCTGGAGAGGGTGGCGATGCGGCTCCATCGCCCGTCCACCATCGGGCGCTCGCGCGCCCGGGCGACGTAGACGGCCTGCGCCCGGGCCCGGCCGCCGACGCGCACGACACGGTTGCGCACGACCTGGCGCCAGGCCACCACGGCCTGCCCGTCCTGCGAGAGCGCGACGTCGGGGTCGATGGCGGGGCGGCCCCGGCGCGAGATGCCCTCGGGGCGGCTCCAGCCCCCGCCGAGCGGCCGGAGCGAGACGACGATCTGGCGACCCCGCCCCGAGCCCCGCACCCAGGCCGCCGCGGCGTCGCCGCGGGCGTTGAGCGCGACGTCGGGGCGCGTCGCGTCCATCGGGCCCACCGAGGCCCGCTCCGCGTCGTCCCAGACGGCGGCCGCCGGAGCCGCCGCGGCCCCGAGCAGCGCCGCCGCCGCGATGGCGGTCCGCCGGAGGCCCCTCACGGCGTCAGCCTCGATTCGGCCCGCTCGACCGCGCTGCGGCCGCCGGCGCGGCGCGACCAGTAGGCCGTCGCAACGCCGTCGCTCGCGGCCAGGTCGGCGTCGGCGGCGGCGCCGGCCGCGGAGATCCGCTCGAGCGGCGACCACGCGCCGCCGGTCGCGCGGCTGGTGGCGACCACGCCCCCACGGGCGAGCGCGACGGCGACCGCGGCCCCCGCCGCCACCGACGCCACCCTGACGTCGCGCCGCGGGGCGAGTCGGCCGCCCAGGACCGTCACCCGGTCGATCGTCCCGGCGGGCCCGATGTCGGCGACGCCCAGGCCCCCCGGGCCGACCCATCCCCCGACCGCGCCGGCCGTCGACGCGGACAGCGACAGGCGCCCGCCGGCGCTGGCCAGCGGCTGGGGGGCCGGGAGGGCGACCGGCGCCAGGGCGAGCGCGCCCGCCGCGCCGAGCGGGGCGCGCCCGCGCCAGGCGGCCAGGCCGCCACCGGCCCCCGCGCTCAGCGCGACGACGGCGCCGCCGGGCTCCACGGCGAGGTCGGCGACCTGGTCGCCCTGGGCGTCGAAGGGCAGGCGGCGCTCGGCGCTCCACGCCCCGGGCGAGGGACCGCGGCCGATCGCCCGGGCGCCGCTGCGGCCGCGCGGCAGGTCGCACTGCCACCAGACGACCGCCTGGCCGCCGGCTCCCGCGGCGACGCGCGGCAGGCGCGTGTCGAGGGCGCACCCGCGCCCCGAGGCCCGCCGCGCCGGCGCCCACCCGCCGCCGGGGGGCTTCTCGACGACCTGGATCTCGCCGACGTGGCCCGGCGTGCCGGCGCGCGTGCCGGTCCCCCAGTGCCAGGCCGCGACGACGGTGCCGCGCCCGTCGACGGCGACCTGCGGCTCGCCTACCTTCTGGCGGGGGTCCGAGAGGCGCCGGGCCGCGCCGGGGCGCCCCTCCGGGGAGAGCTCGCGCGCCCGCGCGACGTAGACCGCCTGGGGGCGCCCCCGCAGGACCCGGTTGCGGTCGGCCTGCCGCCAGACGACGACGCTCCCTCCGCCCGGGAGGGCGGCGACGGCCGGGTCGATCGCCGCCAGGCCGGGCGGCGAGATCCGGCGGGGCGCGCTCCAGGGGCGTCCGGCCGGCGCGGCGGCGGCCACCACGGTGCCGCGCCCGTCGCGCTCCTGCACCCACGCCGCGACCGCGTCGCCGGCCCCGTTCACCGCCACGGCGGGCGAGCGGGCGTCCCCCGTGCCGGCCGAGACGCGCTGCGGCGGGCCCCACGCCAGCGCCGGCGACGATCCCGCGGCGGCGAGGCCCAGGGCCCCGGCGGCGGCGATCAGGCGGGAGGGTCGCATTGGCCAGACGGTACAACGGGACGGGTGTATCCTCCGTAGGGAAAGGCGCGCCGGGGGGCAGGCGACGACGTGGCGGCACCGTCAGAGGAACAGGCCCAACGCGACATCGGCCGGTTGGCGGCCGCCCTCGGGGACCCGACGCGGCGGCGGGTGTTCTTCGCCGTGCGCGCCGCCGGCCGCGAGGTGAGCAAGGACGACGTCGCCTCGGAGCTCGGCATCGAGCGCCGCCTGGCGGGCTTCCACCTCGACAAGCTCGTCGAGCAGGGCTTCCTCGAGGCGGACTTCCGGCGCGACCAGGGCCGCGGCGGCCCCGGCGCCGGGCGGCCGCCGAAGCGCTACCGGCTCGCCGAGTCGGAGGTGCTCATGGCCCTCCCGGAGCGACACTACGAGCTCCTGGCGACCCTCCTGCTGCGCGCGACCGCCGAAGGCGGCAGCGGCTCGCCCCAGGAGGTGCTCGAGCGGGTCGGCTACGAGTTCGGCTACGAGGTCGGCCGCGCCGAGGTCGCCGCGGGCGCCGGCGGCCTGGCGGCGGGCTCCTCGGCGGCGATCCAGGACGTCGTGCGGCTGCTGTCGCGATACGGCTTTGCGGCGCACGCCGACGGCGACGACGGCCTCCGCGCCTGCGCATGCCCCTTCGAGGAGATCGCCTTCGACGACCCCGAGCGCATCTGCGGCCTCGACCGCGCGATCTGGCGCGGGATGCTCGCCGCCTTCGCCCCGGAGGCCACCCTCCGCGTGGCGACGACCCGGGCGCGCGGCGACGAGGCGTGCGTCGCGACGGTGGAGGGCTAGCGCCGGCACGGCGCGCAGGTGGGCAGGTCCCCCGACGACATGGCCGCCGCGGTCGCCTCCTCGATGAGGGAGCGCACCGGTCGGTCGCTGGAGGAGTGGGTCGAGGAGGTCGAGCGCGGCGGGCCCGACCCGCTCGACCAGCGGGCGGTGCGCGCCTGGCTGCGCGACGAGCACGGCGTCCCGCAGAACAGCCAGTGGGCGATCGCGTTCGCCGCCGCCGAGCGGGCCGGCTGGGAGCGGCCGGACGTCGAGGGGTACATCGACGGCCAGTACGCCGGCGCGAGGGCCGGCCTGCGGCCGATCTTCGACCGGCTGCGCGAGGTCGCCGAGGGCCTCGGCGACGACGTCTCGCTGGCGGGGCGGGGCGGCTACACCCCCTTCGTCAGGCGCCGCCAGTTCGCGGCCGTCCGGGCGGCCACCCGGACGCGCGTCGACCTCGGGCTGCGGTTCGAGCGCCCGCCCGCCTCGCCCCTGCTCACCGCCGCGAAGGGCGGTCTCGGCCAGTCGACCCACAAGGTCGGCCTCGCCTCGGTGGACGACATCACCGCCGAGGTGGAGTCCCTGATGCGGCAGGCCTACGAGCAGAACGGCCGGCGGCCGTCCGCCCCCTAGACGTCCTTCACCCGGGTGGTGGCGAAGAGGTAGGTCATGACCGCGAAGACGACGGTCATGATCCCCGCGGCGATGGGGTCGTTGCCGCGGTGCTCGATCGTCGCGTTGATCGTCTCGGCGAAGAGGGCGACGGTGATGAAGCCGAACATCACGAAGCCCAGCCAGTTGGCCCAGCCGATCGGCAGGTACCTGCGGTACCCGACCTCGCTCGACGCGGGCGCGTAGTTGGCGCGCCGCCCGCCGGTGCGCTTCCTCGTGCTGCCTCGGCCCCTCGCCACGGCCCGCAGGGTACCACCGAGCCCGGCTCGGTACCCTGGCCCGGTGCCGCCGCGCCCCTCCCTGCCGGCCGACTGGCGCGAGGCGCTGATCGTCCTCGCCGCCGCCGAGACCGGCCTCCTGGGCGCCTTCGCGACCCGCCGGACGCCCGCCGCCGCGGCGCGGGAGGCCGGGCTCGACGCGCGCGCGGCGCGGATCGTCGCGACGGCCCTCGCCGACCTCGGCTACCTGGAGGGCGACGGCGGCGGGCTCGTCCTGACGGCTCGCGGCGCCCGCGCCGTGGAGCCGCCGGGGGACGGGACCGACCTCGTCGGCGGGCTCCACCTGGAGGCCCGCGCCATGCGGAGCCACCTCGCCCTGGCCGACGCCCTGCGGGACGGCCGCCCGGTGGACGACGTCTCGGCGGGCGACCGCGCGGCCGTGGAGCGCTTCATGCGGGCCATGCGCCACATCGGCGCTCCCCGCGTCCCGGTCACCGTCGCCGAGATGGGGCCACCGCCGCACGGCGGACGCCTGCTGGACGTTGGCGGCGCCCCCGGCGCCTACGCCGCCGCCTTCGCGGGCGCGGGCTGGGAGGTCACGGTGCTCGACCTGCCGGCGGCCCTGGCGGTCACGGGGCCGGCCCTGGAGGCGGCGGGCGTCCGCACGGTCGCCGGCGACGCGACCGCGGCCCTCCCCGACGGCCCCTGGGACGCGGTCTACCTCGGCAACCTCGCCCACCTCTTCGGCCCCGGGGACGCCGCGGCGCTGGTCGCGCGGGCCGGCGGCGCCCTGCGCCCCGGCGGGCTGCTGGCGGTGCAGGAGGTGCTCGGCGACGTCAGCCCTCAGGGCGCCGGATTCGGCGTGATGATGCTGCTCTCCACGCCGGCCGGCGAGGCCTACCCGACGGGCCGCTACCGCGAGTGGATGGCCGCCGCCGGCTGCCCGGTCGAGCGGGTCGTCCCGCTCGAGGAGGGATGGCACCACCTGCTGCTCGGCCGGCGCGCGTGAGGCTCTGGGGCGAGGAGGCGGCCGACCTCGAGCGCGCCGGGGCCGACCTCCCGGCCCTCGGACGGCTCGAGGACGGCCTTGCCGCCGAGGTGGCGGGCCTCGGCGGGGGCGTCGCCGCCGTCGACGCCCACGTGCACCTGGGGCGCGACGCCGACGGGCACCGGCTCGAGACCGAGGCCCTGCTCGACGACCTCGCCCGCTGGGGCATCGCGCGCGCCGTCTGCTTCGCCGCCAACGACCCCGGAGCGGACGGCCAGTTCGCCGAGGCAAACGCCGCCGTGCTCGCCGCGGCGGAGCGCTCAGGCGGGCGGATCGTCCCCTTCTGCCGCGTCGACCCCTCGCAGCCGGGGGCGGCCGCGGCCATGGAGCGGGCGGCCGCGGGCGGCGCGCGGGGGCTCAAGCTGCACCCCGTGGCCCAGCGCTTCCGGCCCGAGGAGCCGGCGGTCGCCGAGCTGGTGCGGGACGCGGCCGCGCGCGGCTGGCCCGTCACGATCCACGCCGGCTTCGGCGCCCGCCCCCTCGCGGGCCCGCTGGCCGAGCTGCTGGACGCCGCGCCCGGCGCCCGGCTGGTGCTGGCCCACGCCGGGCGGGGCGACGCCCGCGCGATCGCGCGCGAGGTCGCGACCCGGCCGGGCGTCCTGCTCGACACGTCCCTCGCGGCGCTGGCCGATCTGGTGGCGCTTCCGCCCGAGCGGCTGCTGTTCGGCTCCGACCGCCCCTTCGGCGAGCACGGCACGGCGCTCCTGCTGGTCGCGCGGGCGGCGGAGTGCGCCGGCTGGAGCGGCGATCAGGTGGCCGCCGTGCTGGGGGGCAACGCGGCCGCCGTGCTGGACGGGGGCGGGCCGTGAACGCCGAGCTCGTGCGGCTGACGGCCTCCCTTGCGCAGTGCGAGATGAGCCTCGTGCGCCGCGACCCCGTGGCCGGGGCCCTCCTGGCGCAGGCCGCCCGCCACGCCCGCGGGCTGCCGTCGGCGCCGGCGGCCGCGGCGGCGGCGGCGCTCGCCCGCGCGTGCGACCCGGCCGGCGACTCGGCCGAGGCGGCCGCCGTCCGCAAGGTGGTCCAGGCGCTCGTCCGGTCGGCGCTGATCGAGGCCGAGGCGGGGCTGCTGCGATGAGCGACGCCACGCGCGCGAGGCTCGCCGCGATGCTCGCCGACGAGCCGCTCGACCTGGCCGAGGCGAACCTGCTGATCAGCGCGGAGGCCGCGCCGGACCTCGACGTCGCCGCGTGGCTGGCGCGGGTCGACGCCCTGGCCGGCCGCGCGGCGGCCGACGGCGTGGCGCGCGCGCTCCGCGGCGCGGGCCTCCGCGGCGACGCCGAGGACTACGACGACCCGCGCAACTCGTTCCTCGACCAGGTGCTCGAGCGCCGGCGCGGCCTGCCGATCGCGCTGGCCACGCTGACGCTGGCCGTCGCCCGGCGGGTGGGCGCGCCGATGATGGGCATCGGCATGCCGGGCCATTTCGTCGTCGCCGACGTCTCCGGCGCGGAGCCGGAGTACCTCGACCCGTTCGCCGGCTGGGTCCCGCGCTCGCCGGACGAGCTCGCCGCGATCGTCCGGCGCACCAGCGGGCTGGAGATGCGCGCGGAGTTCCTCGAGCCGGTCGGCGACCGGACGATCCTGGCCCGGACGCTGGCCAACCTGCGCGGCTCCTACCTGCGCCGGCGGCGCCTGCGCGACGCCCTCTGGGCGACCGAGCTCGGGCTGCTGGTCGCGCCGGGGGACCCCGCGCTCGAGAGCCAGGCGATCGGCCTCCTCGCCGGCGCCGGCCGCTACGACGAGGCCGAGGAGCGCGCGACGGCCTTCCTCGCGGCGCACCCGGGGCGGCCCGAGGCGGCGGCGGTGCGGGAGCGCCTCGACGCCGCTCGCGACATGAGACGGAGGATGAATTGACCGACCCCATCGAGGAGCAGGTGCTGGCGGCGAACCGCGCCTTCTACGACGCCTTCGAGGCCCTCGACATGGAGCGGATGGCGGCCTGCTGGTCGTCGGCCGAGGACGTCGCCTGCCTGCACCCGGGCGGCCCCTGGCAGCGCGGCTGGGACGAGGTCCGCGAGGGGTGGGAGGCGATCATGGCCAACACCGGCTACATCGAGTTCGAGATCGCCGGCGCCGCCGTGACGCGGGTCGACCCGGTGGCGTGGGTGACCTGCAGCGAGCGCATCACGACGGCCGGGGCGGGCGGCGCGCCCGCGGTCGCCGAGATCGCGGCCACCAACCTGTTCGTCCTCGAGACCACGGGCTGGCGCATCGCGCTGCACCACGCCTCGCCCGTCGTCCGGCCGGCGCCGGCCGAGGCGTAGCGGGCGGCGGCGGGGGGCAGGAGGGGGCCGTGGACGTGCTCCTGCGGCGGCTGGTCCTCTACGCGGCGCTCGCGGCAGGACTGTTCGGCGCCATCCTCGCACTGATCGGCTGCGCCGTCGCGGCGATCGCGGGCTCGGCGCCGTCGCCCGGCGTCCTCGCGGCGATCGTCGTGGGGGTGGGCCTGGCGTTCGCCCTGCTGGCCCGCTTCCTCATCCGGCGGATCCCCTGGTTCGGGGTCGCCCTGTTCGTCGCGCGCCGCGCGGCCTCCCGGTCCGGACGGCGCGGCTCGGAACCGCCCTAGGCCTTGCTGGCGAGGTAGTCGGCGACCATCTTCTCGCCGGCCTCGTGGCCCTCCTCGAAGTAGATCCGGTTGATCTCCTTGAAGATCTCCCACTGCTGCGGGACGTCGTCCTCGGCCATCGTCGCATCCACCGGGCATGCCTCGACGCACGCGTCGCAGTCGATGCACTCGGCGGGGTCGATGTAGAGCATCGTCGACTCCTCGTGATGCTCCTCGCCGGGCGCGGGGTGGATGCAGTCGACCGGGCAGACGTCGGCGCACGAGACGTCCTTCGTGCCGATGCAGGGCTCGGTGATGATGTACGTCATTCAGCGATCCTCGGCCGTGGGGGGTCGCGGGACCGAAATGCTACCAAGCGGCGCGGTCAGGAGTGGGCGGGCGACCTCCCGCGGACGGCCGTCACGAGGCCCTCGGCGGCCTCGGCGAGCGCCTTCGCGGCAGGGCTTCCGGGGTCGGCGGCGACGATCGGCAGGCCGGCGTCACCCGCGCGCGCCACGGCGGGCTCGAGGGGGACCTGGGCGAGCAGCGGCACGCCGAGCTCGGCGGCGAGCATCTCTCCGCCGCCGCCGGAGAAGACCTCGTAGCGCGCCCCGGTGTCGGGCGCCACGAACCAGCTCATGTTCTCGATCACGCCGGCGACCGGCAGGTCGACCCGGGCCGCCATGGCCGCGGCCCGGCGGGCGACCCGCTGAGCCGCGAGCTGCGGCGTCGTCACGATCACCAGCGAGGCGGTCGGCAGGAGCTGGGCGATGGAGATCGAGACGTCGCCCGTCCCGGGCGGCAGGTCGACGAGCAGGTAGTCGGGCTCGTCCCACCAGACCTCGGTGACGAAGCTCGTGAGGGCCTTGTGCAGCATCGGTCCGCGCCAGATGACGGGGCTGTCCTCCTCCGTGAGGAAGCCGATCGACATCAGGCGCACGCCGTGCGACTCGACGGGGAGCATCAGGTCCTCGACCGCCACCGCCGGCCGGCTGACGCCCATCATGCGCGGGATGGAGTAGCCGTAGACGTCGGCGTCCAGCACGCCCACGGTCGCGCCCCCGGCCGCCAGGGCGAGGGCCAGGTTGGCGGTGACGCTCGACTTGCCCACGCCGCCCTTGCCGGAGGCGATGCCGATCACCGTCGTGGCGGTGCCCTCCTGGAACGGCGAGGGCCGCTGCTCCCCGGTGAGCCCGGCTCGCAGGCCGCGCCGCTCCTCGTCGGTCATCACGTCCATCGTCACGTGGACGGCCTCGACCCCCGGGAGCGGGGCGAGGGCCTCGGTCACGCGGCGCTGGATCTCGGCCTTCAGCGGGCACCCGGCGACCGTGAGCCGGATGGCCACGACGACGCGGCCGTCCCGCACCTCCACGTCGCCGACCATCCCGAGGTCGACGATGCTCCGGTGCAGCTCCGGGTCGTGCACGTCGCGCAGGGCGGCGAGCGCCGCGTCGCGGCTCAGGGCGGTCACATGAACATCCGCGCGTAGGGCTCGGCCTCGCCGAGCGTGACGCCCCAGGGGCCGTGGCCGGGATGGATCCGCGTCTCCCGGGGCACCTCGGCGAAGATGCGGTCGAGGCTGCGCATCATCGCCGCGTGGTCGCTGCGCGGGAAGTCCGTGCGGCCGATGCCCTGGGCGAAGACCACGTCGCCGACCAGGGCGTCCTCGTCGCCGTCGACGAGAGCGACCATGCAGCCCGGGGAGTGGCCGGGGGCGGCGATCAGCCGCACCCGCATGTCGCCCAGCTCCAGCACCTCGCCGTCCTGCAGGATCCGCGCCGGGGTGACCCCCGGCGTGGGCGGCGGGTGGCCGAACAGCTCCGGGTTGAAGGGCGCCGGGGCCTCCACCCAGTCCTCGTCGCCGGCGCCGACCCAGACCGGCAGGCCGGCGTCGGCCCAGACGTGGTTCTCGACCACGTGGTCCCAGTGGCCGTGGGTGTCGAGCACCGCGAGCGGCGTGACGTCGAGCCGCCGCAGGGTCTCCTCGACCCACGCGCGGCTCCCCATCGCGGGGTCGACGATCCACGCCGACCCACCGCGATCGTCGGCGACGACGTAGGTGTTGGTGGCCACCGGCCCGAACGTACCCCCGCGCAGGATCACTCCTGCGAGACTAGCGGCGCATGCGAATCGCGGTCGGATCGGACGAGGTCACCCCGCTCACCGACGAGGTCGTCGCCGCCCTGCGCGAGGCCGGGCACGAGGTCGAGCTCCACGGCCCGCCGGCCGGCGGTGAGGAGGAGTGGGTCGAGGCGAGCGCGGCCGTGGCCCGGCGGGTCGCCGAGGGCGCCGCCGAGCGCGGCGTCGTCTGCTGCTGGTCGGGGACCGGCGCCTCCATCGCGGCCAACAAGGTCCCCGGCGCGCGGGCGGCGCTCTGCGTCGACGCCGAGACCGCGCGCATGGCCCGGAAGTACAACCACGCCAACGTGCTCGCGCTTTCGCTGCGCTCGACCAGCCCGCCCGTGGGGCGCGAGATCCTCGAGGCCTTCCTGGCCGAGCCCGACGGCGCCGAGGACTTCGACGTGAGGAACGTCGAGATCCTCCACCAAATGGAGCGCCGCCAGGGCTAAGGGGTGTGCTTTTTCCGGCGCCCGCCCCGGCGCAAGCCGGTGCGCCGGTCTGCCGGAGGGCCCGGCCGAGGGCCCGGAGGCGCGCATGGCCGCCCGCAAGAGGCGGCCATCCGCATTGGCCTCCTCACCCTCCGAAGAGGCCGCCGAGCTGGTCCGGGTCGAGCTCGCGCGGGTTGGCCGGCGCGGCGATGTCCACCGGCTCGCCCCAGGCCGACATGTCGGCCGTCAGGTCGATGCTCACCTTCCGCACGCCCTCGGCGATCCGGGCGGCGTCGGCGTCGAGCACGAGGTGCACCCGCCGCGGGAGCAGGTCCTCGGTGCCGATCCAGGCCTCGACGGTGCCCTGGCGCAGGGCTGCCCGCGCCTGAGCGGCGCTCGGCTCCTCGCTCCCCAGCAGGGGCGCCAGATCGGCGAGGGCGCGCACGGGGTCGATCTCGCCGCTGACCCTGACCGTCTCGGTGCCGTCGACCTCCTCGCGGCCGTCCTCGGCCGGCGAGGAGATCCAGCCAACGAGCGTGGGGTAGAGGGACCCGAAGTCGAGCAGCGCCACCTGCTCGGGCGGCAGATCGACGAGGAAGTCCTGGCCGAGCGCGCCGACGAAGACCTCGTCGCCGACGCGGGTGATGTTGATCTGCAGGGGCAGCCCGGACAGCTCGATGCTGGCGTCGATCGACGCCTTGTCCGGCGGGTCGACCGGCCCCTCGCCCGAGATGTCGATGGGGCCGCTCAGAAGGTTGCCCCCGGGGACGGCCGAGGCGTCGGCGACGTCGATCTGCCCGGTCACCTCGAGGGCGATCCGGAAGGGGCCGGCCTCCTGCGCGGCCTGGGCGCTCTGGTCGAGCAGCTCAGCCGGCGTCAGCCCCTGGGCCCGGTCCTCGCCGCTGCCGTCCCCGCCGCAGCCTGCCAGCAGGCCCGCCGCGAGCGCCAGGACGACGAGCGGCGGCAGGAGGCCGCGAAGCGGGCGCGCCATGGCCGCGGTATAGCATGCCCCGCGATGTGCGGGCGACCGGACGGGATGTGACGCCGCCGCGACCGGTCCTCGTGCCCGTCGGGGTGGGCGCCGCATACGCGCGCCCGGGCGAGGCGCAGAGCTGCTACCTCGTCCGAGTCGGGGACCGGGCGATCGCCCTGGACCTCGGCTCCGGGACCCTCAACCGGCTCCAGGAGCATTTGCCTCCCGAGCGGCTGGCGGCGCTGGTCGTCACCCACCTCCACCCCGACCACTGCGTGGACCTGCTGGCGCTGCGCGTCTACCTGGCGTACGGCCCGGCGCGCGGCGCCGCGCTCCGGGTGCTGGGGCCGCCCGACCTGCGGCGGCGGCTGATCGGCTTCGCCGGGCCGGACGGGTGGGACGACGTGATGCGCTTCGAGGACCTGACCGGCGACGCCGGCGAGCGCGACCTCGGCGGCGGCGTGACGCTCCGCTACCGCCAGGTGCCGCACCTGCCGCCGACCTTCGCCCTGCGGGTCGAGGCCGGCGGCGGCGCGGTCTGCTTCGGGGCCGACTGCGACGACAACGACGCCCTGCCGGCGCTCGCCGAGGGCGCCGACGTGCTGCTGTGCGAGTGCTCGTACGGGGCCGACGACGTCCCTCCCGGGGTGCCGCACCTGAACGCGCGCCAGGCCGGCGGCATCGCGGCCCGTGCCGGAGCGGGCCGGCTGCTGCTGACCCACTGCTTCCCGGAGCACGACCGCGACGCCGCCCTCGCGGCTGCACGGGCGGCGTTCGCCGGCCCCGTCCGCTGGGCCGTTCAGGACGAGGCGGTCGCGGCGTGAGCCTCCGCCGCCGGCCGCCCCCGACCGGGCGCCGGGCCATGGTCATCGCAGTGATCCTGAGCCTGCTGCTGCCGGGCCTCGGGCACGCCTACATGAACCGACTGGGGCGGGCGCTGATCTGGTTCGGCGGGACGATCGTGATCGCCGTCGTCATCGGCCAGGGCAGCGACAACACGACGCTGGCCCTCTCGATGGGGGTCGCGATCGCCGCCTTCGCCGCCCTCGACGTGGTGCTGGTCTCGCGCTCGGAGACCCGCTCGCGCCGCACGCTCTGAGCGACCCATAGACTGACGGAATGAGCCCCGACGCGTTCTCCGCGGGGGCGGCCGGCGCCGCGCAGGGAGACGAGGAGCTCCGGATGCTCTGGCGCCGCTACAGGGAGCGCGGCGACGGGGCGGCGCGCGACCGGCTCATCCTCACCTTCGCGCCGCTGGTGAAGTACGTCGCCGGCCGCATGCGCAGCGCCCTGCCGTCGCACGTGGACGAGGCCGACCTGATCTCCTACGGGCTGGTCGGCCTGATCAACGCGGTCGAGCGCTTCGACCACACTCGCCGGGTCAAGTTCGAGACCTACGCGACCACGCGCATCAAGGGCGCGATCATCGACGAGCTGCGCGCGCTCGACTGGGTGCCGCGGTCGGTGCGGGCCCGCGCCCGCGCGATCGAGAAGAAGTCGGTCGAGCTCGAGAGCCGCCTCCACCGGGCGCCGACCGACGAGGAGCTGGCGTCGGCGCTGGGCATGGAGCTGGACGAGTTCCAGGACGCGCTCACCCAGATCTCGAACGGGTCGATCGTCGCCCTCGACGAGATGTGGTCGGTCTCGCCGGGGGGCGAGCCGGTCTCGCTGATGGACACCCTGGGCGACGCGCGGGCGGGCGACCCGGCCGACCTGCTCGACGTCACCGAGCTGCGCGACACCCTGGCCGACGCGATCGCGCGGCTGCCCGAGCGCGAGCGGATCGTGGTCGCGCTCTACTACTACAACAACCTCAGCCTGAAGGAGATCGGCGAGATCCTCGGGGTCACCGAGAGCCGGGTCAGCCAGCTCCACACCAAGGCCGTGCTGCGGCTCAAGGGGCGGCTCCAGGAGGGGGTCCAGGAGGCCGACCCGGGCTGAGCCGAGCGGGTAGACTGCGCCCCCCGCTTGTCAGGAAAGGCACGAGGAAATGGCGCATCCCGACCCTGCACAGATCCGGAACGTCGCGGTGCTCGGGCACCGCGGCAGCGGCAAGACCAGTCTGGTCGAGGCGATCCTCTTCGCGGCCGGCGAGACCAACCGGCTGGGGAGCGTCGGCGAGGGCACGACGGTCGCCGACTTCGACGAGGACGAGCGCCGGCGCACGATGACGATCAGCGCCGCGCTGTGCCACCTGACCTGGGGCGGGGTGAAGGTCAACCTCATCGACACGCCGGGCGAGCCGTCCTTCCAGGGCGAGACGCTCACGGCGCTCCGGGCGGTGGACGCCGCGCTGATGGTCCTGAACGCGACCTCCGGCGTCGAGGTGCAGACCGAGCGGCTGTGGTCGCGCGCCGAGGAGCTCGGCCTGCCGCGGGCGGCCGTGATCAACATGCTCGACCGCGAGCGGGCGGACTACGACGTCACCATGGCGGCGGTGAAGGACCTGGCGCCGGGGGCGGTCGCCATCCAGATCCCGATCGGCAGCGAGGCCGGCTTCCGCGGCGTCGTGAACCTGGTCTCCATGACCGCCACCACCTATGACGCGGGCGCGCCGGCGGGGAGCACCGGCGAGATCCCCGAGGACCTCGCCGAGGCGGCACAGTCCGCCCGGGAGGCGCTCATCGACGTGGTCGCCGAGAACGACGACGCCCTGATCGAGAAGTACCTGGAGGGCGAGGAGATCACCACCGAGGAGCTGATCGGCGCGATCCTCGCCGGCGTGAAGGAGGGGCGCATCTTCCCGGTCGTCTGCGCGGCCGGCGCGCCCGTGATCGGCGTCGACCGGGCGCTCGACCTCATCACCGAGGCGCTGCCCTCGCCGGCCGACGCGGCCGCGCGGGAGGCGGTCGACGAGTCGGGCGAGCCCGTCTCGATCACCCTCGCCGAGGACGGACCGGTCACCGCCTTCTGCTTCAAGACGCTCGCCGACCAGTTCAGCGGCCGCATCAACCTCCTGCGCGTGATCAGCGGCACGCTTCCCAGCGACAGCCACGCGACCTGCGTCCGCACCGGCGGCAAGGAGCGGATCGGCCAGCTCTTCACCCTGCAGGGCAAGGACCATGTGCCGCTGCAGGAGATCGGGCCGGGCGACATCGGCGCGGTCGCGAAGCTCAAGGACGTCGCGACCGGCGACGTCCTCACGACGGGGCCGGCGGTCACGTTCCCGGCGGTCGCCTTCCCGCCGCCGCTCATGAGCTTCGCCGTCACCGCCCGCACCCAGGCCGACGAGGACAAGCTCCATGCCTCGCTGCGGCGCATGACCGACGAGGACCCGACCCTGGACGTCCACCGCGACGAGCAGACCGGCGACTTCCTCGTGGGCGGTCTCTCCCAGATGCACGTCGAGGTGATCGCCGAGCGCATCGAACGCCGCTTCGGCGTCGGCATGGACCTGGCGCCGCCGCACGTGCCCTACCGGGAGACGATCACCGGCTCGGCCGAGGCCGAGGGGAAGCACAAGAAGCAGAGCGGCGGCCGCGGCCAGTACGGCGACTGCTGGGTCAGGGTCGAGCCGCTCTCGCGCGGCGACGGCTTCGAGTTCGTCGACAAGATCGTGGGCGGCGCCATCCCGCGGCCGTTCATCCCGGCGGTCGAGAAGGGCGTCGTCGAGGCACTGCGCGAGGGCAGCCTCGCCGGGTATCCGGTGGTCGACCTCCGCGTGACCCTCTACGACGGCAAGCACCACGCGGTCGACTCGTCCGAGATGGCCTTCAAGATCGCCGGCTCCCTCGGCGTTCGCGCGGCCATCGAGAAGGCGGGCCCGGTGCTGCTCGAGCCCATCATGCGCGTCGAGGTCACGGTGCCCTCCGACCACGTCGGCGACGTGATGGGCGACCTCAACTCGCGCCGCGGCCAGCCGGAGGGGATGGAGACGCGCGGCGGCAACGAGGTCATCAAGGCCCAGGTGCCGATGGCCGAGATGCTCAGCTATGCGCCCGACCTGCGCGCCATGACCGGCGGCCGCGGGGACTACACGATGGAGTTCGACCACTACGCCCAGGTGCCGGCGCACCTGGCCGAGAAGGCGGCGGCCGCGGCGGCGGCCTAGTGACCACCCCCGGCCCGGCGGAGGTCCGCGCGGCGTTGCGCGAAACCCGCCGGCGCCTCGCGGAGCTGCAGGAGACGCAGGGCTGGGTCCACCACGTCGGCGACCTCGACTCGGGGGAGGTGCTCACCACCCCCCTCGACCGGCCGCCGACGCCCATGTCGCGGGCCGAGCGCCTCTCGATGCTCGGGCCGCGCTGGGACTCGACCATCTTCGACGGACCGTCCTACCGGCTTACGCCGCGGGTGCCCTACCAGGCCTCACCCGAGGCCTTCCTGATCGCCGAGCTGGTCAGCTTCACGACCTTCGACGACCGCATCACTTGGCAGCTTCCCCAGAACCCCGGCCCCGGCCAGAGCGGCGTGCTGCGGGCGCACTTCGCGGTCTCGCCGGACCGGCGCTCGCTCGTGAGCATCTCGCTCGCCGGCCTCTCCTGGCCCGGCGCGCCGGGCGAGGTGAGCGTGTCGGTGGCCAACAACACCGCGCTGGTGCGCGTGCCGATCGGCGAGGAGTTCGCCTCGCACACGATCGACGTGACCTTCGATCCCAACGTGCCAGAGACCGACATCCTGATGATCCTCCAGCGGATCCGGCTCGTGGACTTCCACGCGATCGCCTTCCGGGCCGCGCCCCTCGTGGCCCACGCCGGCGGTGCCTGAGTGCGGATCGAGGCGGTCGACGGCGACATCACCCAGCAGGCCGTCGACGCGATCGTGAACGCCGCCAACCCGGCGCTGCTGGGCGGCGGCGGGGTGGACGGCGCCATCCACGCCGCGGCCGGGCCGGCACTGCTCGCGGCCTGCCGGGAGCTGCGACGCACGACCCACCCCGACGGCCTCGCCGTGGGCGACGCCGTCGCCACGCGCGCGGGGAACCTTCCGGCGCGCTGGGTCGTCCACACGGCCGGGCCGAACCGGCGCGCCGGCCAGGCCGACCCGGCGCTGCTCGCCTCGAGCTTCTCCCGCTCGCTCGAGGTCGCGGGCGGCCTCGGCGCCCGGACCGTGGCGATGCCCGCCGTGGGCGCCGGCATCTACGGGTGGGACGTCGAGGAGGTCGCGCGCGTGGCCGTGGCCGCGGTGCGCGAGACCGGCGGCGCGGGGCGGGCGCCCAGCGTCGAGCTCGTGCGTTTCGTGCTCTGGGGCGACGTCGCCCACGGCGCCTTCCAGGAGGCGCTCAGCCGCCCCTGAACGTCGGCGCACTACGATGGCCCGATGCTGGTCGCCCAGCTCATCGCCGCCGTCGAGCGCCTCGCGCCGTCGGCGCTCGCCGAGGAGTGGGACAACGTCGGCCTCCTCGTCGGACGCCACAACCAGCCCGCGCGCCGGGTGCTCGTCGCCCTCGAGCTGCGCGACGAGGTGCTCGGGGAGGCGCGCGAGACCGGCTGCGACGCCGTCGTCACCCATCACCCGCCGATCTTCCCGGCGCTGTCGGCGCTGACCGACGCCGGGGCGGCCAGCGAGCTGGTGCTCCGCGCCGCCGAGGGCCGGGTGGCCGTGATCGCCGCCCACACCAACCTCGACGCGGCGGCCGGCGGGCTCAACGACGTCATGGCCGGCCTGCTCGGGATGGCCCCCCAGCGCGCCCTGGTCCCGAGCGCCGACGACCCGGCCCGCGGCCTCGGCCGCGTGGGCCCGGTCCCGCCGACCACCCTGGGCGCCCTGGTCGAGCGGGTTCGCACCGCCTTCGGCGGCGACGGCGTCACCTACGCCGGCGACCCCTTCGCCCGCGTCGAGCGCCTGGCCTGCTGCACCGGCTCCGGCGGCTCGCTCATCGACGCCGCCCGCGTCGCCGAGGCCGACGCCTACGTCACCAGCGACCTGCGCTACCACGACGCCGACCGCGCCGAAGGGCTCCCTCTGGTCTGCGTGCCCCACGCCCGCGCCGAGCGAGCAGCCCTGAAGCGCTGGACCAAGTCCCTCGAGCAGGCGCTCGCCCCGGACGGGGTGGAGGTCCGCTTCGCCGAGGCCGACACCGACCCCTGGCAGGTGGCGTAGCCCGATCACATGCTGCGATGGCTGCGGAGATTGCGCGCCGACCTCGACCGACGCCGGCGGGCGATGCGGATCCGCCGGCTACTGGCCCGGCCCGGCCACTTCGGCGGCACTGGCGCGGCCGAGGTGCGCGCGAGCCGCGACTCCCGCTGAACCGGCTCGTCAGGCGCGGGCCATCAGGGCGGCGCGCTGCTCCGGCGTCAGGCGCTCGATGGCGTAGCGGAGCATCGTGCGCGGCATCCGCGAGCGGTGCTCCTCGAGGAAGGCGACCAGCGCCGTCTCGTCGCGCTTGCCCGCCTCGCGGAGCATCCAGCCGGCCGCCTTGTGGATGAGGTGGTGGGGGTCGTCCATCAGGCGCTCGACCAGGACGAAGGTCTCGCCGAGCTCGCCCCTGCGGATCAGGGCCAGGGTCGCGACGATCGCGATGCGGCGGTCCCAGAGCCGCTCCGAGGCGACCAGCTCGCGCAGGATCGCCCGGTCGCCCTCGATCAGCTCACCGCCGAGCAGGTCGGGCGCGGTGACGTCCACGAGGTCCCAATTGTCGACGCCGGCCCGGTGGTCGAGGTAGAAGCGCGACAGCTCCCCCCGGAGGGCCGGGTCGCGGCTGCGCCGATAGCGCTCGACCAGGACCACCAGCGCGGTGAAGCGGTGCTCGTGGACCGGGCTGGCCAGGAGCGTCGCGACCTCGTCCAGCGGCAGGTCCCGCGCCGTCCTGGCGACCCGCCGCTGGGCCGGCACCGGGATGCCGAGCAAGGTGTCGCCCTCGCCGTAGCCGCCGGGAACGGCGCCGAGGTAGGGAGCGGTCCAGGCGGCGCGCTCGGGGTCGGCCAGCGCGGCGAGCTCGCTCGCCACCGCGGCCGCGTCCGCCGGCTTGGACCCCTCCTTCAACGGCTCGGTAGACTGATGGCTCCCGCGGATGTAGCTCAGTTGGCTAGAGCGTCTGCTTGCCATGCAGAAGGTCGAGGGTTCGAGTCCCTTCATCCGCTCCTCGGAAAGCCCCCGCAAATTGGGGGCTTTCGTCGTCTCAGACAGGGCCGACATCGAGCCTCGTCTGGCTTTCATCCCACATCCATCCCACAGCAGAATCGCCGGCTGAGCCGAAGACGTGAGCCTCGAGAGCGGTCGCGGCCTGCCGCCGGGCGCCCGAGTAGAGGTGCCCGTACCGCTTCAGCACGAGGCCGCCGCCGTCGGAGTGGCCCATCTGCTCGGCGATGACCTTCACGTGGCAGCCGGCCGCGATCATCAGCGACGCGCCGGTGTGGCGGAGGTCGTGGAAGGTGAGCTCGGGGATCCCCGCCGCGCGCGCCGCCGGCTTGAAGACGCGCGACATGAAGTTGTCGGCGTCGAACGGCGTGCCGGTGCGCGTGGGGAAGAGGTAGCCGTCGCGGTTCGGGGCCCGGGCGAGCTGCTGCTCGCGTAGGAGACGGACGACCTGCGGGCCGATGTCGACGCGTCGGCGGCCGGCGCGG
>DATAGF010000171.1:0-9786 GCA_036257075.1 Miltoncostaeaceae bacterium | reverse complement strand
ACGTCCACCCCCAGACGTTGCGCTGGATGGTGGAGGAGGGCCCGGCCGCCGTGCTGGAGGGGCGGCCGGTGCGGCCGCCGCGCTTCACGCCGCGGCGGCGGCCCAAGGTGGGGGTCGGGCCGGCGCCCGCGCGGCGCCCCTGAGCGGGCCGGTCAGGCGCCGTGGAAGCGCCCGCCGTCGGCGGGCGCCCCGCCGTGCACGGCGAGCTGGTGCTGCCATGCCGCCCAGGCGCTCTCGACCATGTCGTCCAGGTCGAGGCGCGCGTGCCAGCCGAGGTCCGCGGCGATGCGGTCGACGGCGCCGACGATGCGGGCCGGGTCGCCGGCCCGCCGGCCGCGAACCTCGGGCTCGAGGTCGGTGCGCCCGGTGACGCGCTGCATGGCGCCGATGACCTCCAGCACCGACGAGCCGACGCCCCGGCCGACGTTGTAGGCCTCCCGCACCGGCAGGTCCGACTCCAGGTGCAGGGCCGCGCGAAGGTGGGCATCGGCCAGGTCCACGACGTGAATGTAGTCCCGGATGCAGGTGCCGTCGGGCGTCGGGTAGTCGTCGCCGTTCACGACCGGGGCCTCGCCGCGCGACAGGGCAGCGAGCACCTTGGGGAACAGGTTGTGCGGGCTGTGGTCGGCGAGCTCGGGGGGCCCCGAGCCGCAGACGTTGAAGTAGCGCAGCGAGGTCTGGCGCAGCCAGGGGTGGATGCGGGCGACGTCGCGCAGGAGCCACTCGCTGACGACCTTGGTCTGGCCGTAGGGGCTCTCGGGGGCGGGTGCGGCGTCCTCGTCGACGAGGCCGGCGTCGGGCGTCCCGTACCAGGAGCTGCTCGACGACAGCAGGAAGCGCCCGATGCGCCGCTGCACCGCCGCCTCGAGCAGCACCTGCATGCCGGTCACGTTGGCGCGGTAGAAGAGGAGCGGCTCCTCGACCGAGACGCCGGCGTACTTCAGGCCGGCGAGGTGGACGACCCCGGTGACGGGGTGCTCGTCGAGGGCCCGGGCCACGGCCTCCCGGTCGGCGACCGACCCCTCGACGAAGGGCACCCCCTCGGGGACGTAGTCCCGGTAGCCGGTCGAGAGGTCGTCGAGCACCACCACGCCGACCCCGGCGTCGCGGAAGGCGAGGGCGATGTGGGAGCCGATGTAGCCGGCGCCGCCGGTCAGAAGCCAGGTCACGGCCGCCGATGGTAGACGCCCGCGCTCAGGCTCACACTGGCCGGGTGGGGGGCCTGCCGCTGATACCGTTGGGGCCGGGATGACGGTTCCCGACGAGCCGCCTCGGCGCCCCGGCGTCTACTCCCGCCTCGCCGAGGAGGCCGAGGTGCGATGGGCGCGGCGCACGCCGTCGCGCGCGGTCCGGTGGGCCGGGTGGATCCTGTGCGTCGCCCTGGTCGCCGGCGTGGTGGTCGCGGCCGTGCGGGTCGGCCTCTGGTAGCGCCCCGCTTCATCGCCTTCGAGGGCATCGACGGCAGCGGCAAGACGACCCAGGCCGCCCTGCTCGCCGACGCGCTGGAGGGCCGCGGCCTGGCGGTCACGCGCACCCGCGAGCCGGGCGGCACGCTGGTGGGGGAGCGCGTGCGCCAGCTCGTGCTGTCGGGCGAGCCGGGGCACCTCACGCTCGCGGCCGAGGCGCACCTCTTCGCCGCCGCCCGCGCCGAGCTGGTGGAGCGGGTGGTGCGGCCCTCGCTCGCCGCGGGCCGCTGGGTGATCACCGACCGCTTCCTCGACTCCTCGCTCGCCTACCAGGGCGCCGCGCGCGGGTTGGGCGTCGACGCCGTGCTCGACATCAACGAGTCCGCGGTCGCGGGATGCCTGCCGGACCTGGCGCTGGTCATCGACACCCCGGTCGGCGCGGCCGCCTGGCGCCGCTCGGCGGCCTCCGACCGCATCGAGGCCGAGGGCGCCGGCTTCCAGGGCCGCGTGGCCGCCGGCTACCGCGACCTGGCCGCCCGCTTCCCCGGGCGCGTGCGGCTCGTGCCGGGCGACGGCTCGATCCAGGAGGTGCACGCCCGCGTGATGGCCGCCGTCGGGCCGTTCCTGTGATCGAGGTCCCCGGCCAGCCGCTGGCCGAGCGGATCCTGCGGGCCGCCGTCGCGGGCGACGCCCCGGCGCAGCAGCTGCTGCTCTTCGGCCCGGCCGGCACGGGCAAGCGCCGCGCCGCCCTCGACGCGGCCTGGGCGCTGATGGACCCGGCCGGCGAGCACCCGCGCACGGCGGAGGCCCTCGACCTGACCGAGGTGGAGGCCGTCGGCCAGCAGATCCTGCTGCGCGACCTCGAGGCGGCCCTGGCCCAGATCGCCAGCCGCCCCAGCGTGATGGCCCGGCGGGTCATGATCGTCCACGGCGCCGAGCGGCTGCGGGAGCAGGAGGGCGCCCCCCGGCTGCTGAAGACGCTCGAGGAGCCGCCGCCGCTGTCGCACATCGTGCTCGTCACCGACAGCCCGGCCGACCTCCTCGACACGGTCCGCTCGCGCTGCCTGCCGGTCCCCTTCCGGGCCGCCGGCTGGCGCGCGACGGCGGAGGCGGGCGGGCCCTTCGAGCTGGCGATGCGGGCCATCGGCGTGGAGCTGGCGCTCGCCGCGCTGGCGGACGGGGCGGCGTCGCCGGGGCGGCTGGTCCGCGAGCTCCAGGGGCGGATGGAGGCCGCCGCCGACGCCAACCCCTCCCCCGAGCTGGAGGCCCTCCGCGCCGAGGCGGCCGCACTGGACGGCAAGCGCGGCGGGCGCACCGCCGCCAAGCGCGCCGAGGACCAGGAGAAGCGCGAGCGGCGTCGCATGGTCACCGACGGGTGGACGCTGGTGCTCGACTCGGCCGCGGCCACGGCCGCCGACGCGCTCGCAGTCGCGGTCGGCGCCGAGGCGGCGGTGCGCCACCCGGAGCGCCTGGACGAGATCCGCCGGCTCGGGCGGCCCGAGCGGCGCGAGTTCCTGGAGCGCGCGGTCGCCGAGATCCAGCTGACCCGCTCCGAGCTCGTCCTCAACCCGAGCGCCGACCTCGCCGCCGAGGCGCTGCTCGTGCGCCTGGAGGCGGCCGGGCACGGGCGCGCGCCGGCCCGCCTGGTGGGCCACGGCCGCCTGCCGTGGTGAGCGGGGAGGGATCCTCAACCGGGCGGCGCTTGCGGCCCGTGCGAGGCTCCGGCCCCGGCCCCGCCCGCGCGTCAGTCGTCGTCGCCGCCGCGGCCCCGGCCCCGCCCGCGGCCGCCGCCGTCGTCATCGCCGCCACCCGAGCCGCGCCCGGACGAGTCGTCGCCCGACCCTGAGCGGCCCGAGCGGTCGTCGGAGCCGCGGTCGTCGGAGGCCCGGTCGTCGCCCGTGGTCGTCGTGGCCGCCCGCCCGCCGCGGTCGTCGCCGGCGGTCGTCGTCCCCGTCGTGGTGGCCGCCCGAGCGGGCCCGTCGGTCGTGACCGTGCGAAGGGGCAGGTCCTCCGCCCGCGGGCTGAGCCTGCCGGCCGAGCCGGTCGACTCGGCCGAGTCGAACAGGAACAGGTTGAGCGCGAAGGCGCCCGCGGCGATCGCCACGACGATCAGGCCGACGCGGAACATCGCGCCGTGGTCACGGATCCACGATCTCATCGCCCCAAGGGTAGGCGCTCCTCGTCCAGGGTCGGGCGAGGGTTCGTCAAGGGGACGGTAAAGGCCCTGGCGCCCGGCGCCGAAGACAGCACAATGGTCGGGATGAGGATCCTGCTGGTCGAGGACGAGCACGCCATCGCCGAGCCCCTGGTCGAGGGGCTCACGCGCGAGGGCTTCGACGTCACCCACGTCGACAACGGCGCCGACGCCCTCGCCGCGCCCGAGCCCGACCTGGTGCTGCTCGACCTGCGCCTGCCCGACATCGACGGCTTCGACGTCGCCCGCGAGCTGCGGGGCCGCTCGCGCGTGCCGATCATCATGATCACCGCGCGCGGCGAGGAGGTCGACATCGTGGTCGGCCTCGAGATCGGCGCCGACGACTACCTGGTGAAGCCGTTCGGCTTCCGCCAGCTGCTCGCGCGCATCCGGGCGGTGGCCCGGCGCAGCGACGGGTCGGCGGCGTCGGCTCCCGCCGAGGGCCTGGTGGTCGGCCGCCTCGAAGTCGACGTCCCCGCCCGGCTCGCGCGTCTCGACGGCCAGGAGCTGGAGCTGACGCCCCGCGAGTTCGATCTCCTCGCCCTGCTCGCCTCCCGGCCCGGCGTCGTCGTCGAGCGCGACGCGATCTTCCGCGAGCTGTGGGGCGGCGAGTGGTACGGCTCGCCCAAGGCCATCGACGTGCACGTCGGGGCGCTGCGGCGCAAGCTGGGCGACCCCGCCTGGATCGAGACCTCCCGCTCGGTCGGCTTCCGCCTGAGGGATCCCGGATGACCCGCCGGCTGGTCGGCACGTACTTGGTGCTGGCCGCGATCCTGCTGCTCGCGCTGGTCATCCCCCTCGGGCTCACGTACGCCGACAGCAACCGGAGCGACCTGAGCGCGCGCGTGGAGCGCGACGCCTTCACCCTCGCCTCGCTCGGCCGCGACTCGGTGGCCGCCCCGACGGCGCAGCAGCGCCGCGACCTCTGGGCGATCGCCCGCCGCTACCAGGACGACACCGGCGGGCGCGTCGTCCTCGTGGACGCCCAAGGGCGCCTGATCGCCGACTCCGACGACCCCGACGGGCCCGGACCGCGGCGCTCGTTCGCCTCGCGGCCGGAGATCCAGGAGGCCCTCGCGGGCGACATCGCCACCGGCGAGCGCTTCTCATCCACCCTCGGTGAGAACCTCCTGCTCGTCGCCGTGCCCGTCGCCTCCGGCGGCGAGGTGCTCGGGGCGGTCCGCATCACCTTCCCCACCGACGAGCTCGACGGCGACATCCGCCGCTACTGGCTCCTGCTCGCCGGCGTGACCCTCGTGGGCATCGCGGCCGTGGGGGCGATCGGCTTCGTGCTCGCCCGCACCATGACCAACCCGCTCCAGCGGCTGCGCCAGTCGGCCGTCGCCCTCGGGCGCGGCGAACTCTCGACGCGCGTCGGCGAGGGGCCGGGGCCGCGCGAGGTCAAGGACCTCTCGGCCAGCTTCGACGCCATGGCCGGGCGCCTCGAGCGGCTCGTCGCATCCCAGCGCGACTTCGCCGCCGACGCCTCGCACCAGCTGCGGACGCCGCTCGCGGCGCTTCAGCTGCGGCTCGAGAACCTGCGCGACGGCGGGGGCGGCGACTCGCGCCGCGACGTCGACGCCGCCCTGGTGGAGGTCGAGCGCCTTTCCGGGATCATCGACGGCCTGCTCGTGCTGGCGCGCGCCGAGTCGACCGAGCCGCCGCTCGACGAGATCGCCGTGGCCGACGTCGTCGCCGACCGCGTCGCCGCCCACGAGGGGCTGGCCGACCGGCAGGGCGTGACTTTGAGCGCCCGCGCCGAGGCCGTGACGGCGACGGCCGTGCCCGGCGCGGTGGACCAGATGCTCGACAACCTCATCGACAACGCCGTCAAGGCCTCGCCCCGCGGCTCCACGGTGTCCGTCGAGACGGCCCGCGCCGACGGCGTTGTCGAGGTCCACGTCGTCGATCAGGGCCCCGGTCTCAGCGAGGAGGAGCGCCGCCACGCCTTCGACCGCTTCTGGCGCAGCGGCGCGACCGGGCGGAGCGGCTCCGGGCTGGGGCTCGCGATCGTGGACCGCCTGGCCACGGCCTCGGGCGGTACGGCCGAGCTGCGCCCGGCCCAGGGCGGCGGGACCGACGCCGTCATCACGCTGCCCGCGGCGCCCGCGGGCGACACCCTCAGGCTCGCTCCCCCAGCTCCCGCCAGAGATCGCTGACGTCCGGCCGGCGGGCCGGGTCGGGCGCCAGGCAGGCGTCGATCGCCGCCGCCAGGCTCGCCGGCAACCGGCGCAGCGTTCGCACCGGCGGCGCGGTGCGGTCGGGGTCGGCGGCGTCGTCGCGGGGGTCGTCGTCGAACGGCATGGCCCCGGTGGCGGCCTCGTAGAGCACGCAGCCAAGGCCCCAGACGTCGGCCCTCTCGTCGACCGCCCCGCCGCGCGCCTGCTCGGGCGACATATAGGCGGGGGTCCCGAGCCCGCGACGCACCCGCCCCGGCGCTCGCGCGACGCTCAGGTCGATGAGCGTGGCTCGGCCGGCGTGGACCACGACGTTCGAGGGCTTCAGGTCCAGGTGGAGCACCCCCTCGCCGTGCAGGTAGGCGAGGGCCGAGGCGAGCTGGCGCCCGAGGCCGGCCACGTCGGCGGCGCCCAGCCGCCCCGACCCCTCGTGGACGAGGCGGTCGAGCGTGTCGCCCGGCAGCGGCTCCAGGACCACCGTGGGCTCCGGCTCCTCGAGCACCTCGTAGGCGCGGACCAGGTGCGGGTGGGCGAGGCGGCGCAGCAGGCGCCCCTCGGCGAGCAGGCGGCGCCGCGCGCCGGCGTCCCCTGCGCAGTCGGGGCGCAGGCGCTTGGCGACGCAGCGGGTCCGGCGCGCCTCGCTCCAGGCGTCGTAGACGTCGAGCGGGCGGCCGCGGCTGATGTGCTCGACCACCCGGTAGCCCGGCGCGAGGACCGCGCCGCGCCGCAGGGGCCTGGAGCCGTTGCGGCCGCTCACGC
The DNA here is from genome assembly GCA_036257075.1 of Miltoncostaeaceae bacterium. Classification (GTDB taxonomy): domain Bacteria; phylum Actinomycetota; class Thermoleophilia; order Miltoncostaeales; family Miltoncostaeaceae; genus DATAGF01. Next base: position 3,250 of record DATAGF010000171.1, on the reverse strand, counting down.
CGCCCGGCTCCAGAGGCGCGCGTAGGCGCCCTCGCGGGCCAGGAGCTCCGCGTGCGTGCCCTCCTCCGCGACCCGGCCGGCCTCCAGGCAGACCACGCGCGTGGCCCAGCGGGCGACCTCGAGGTCGTGGGAGATCACGATGGTGGCCCGGTCCGGCGAGGGCGTCAGCAGGGGCGCCATGACGTTGGCGCCCGCCGCCGGGTCGAGGCCGGTGGTCGGCTCGTCCATGACCAGCACCGGGCTGGCTCGCAGGAAGGCGCGCGCGAGCGCGACCCTCTGGCGCTGGCCGCCGGACAGCGCCCGCCCCTTCTGGCCGACCTGGGTCGCGTAGCCGTCGGGCAGGCGCATGATGAAGTCGTGCGCGTCGGCGGCCACCGCGGCCGCGGCGATCCGGGCCGGCGTCGCGTCGGGACGGCCGTAGGCGATGTTGTCGGCCACCGTGCCGTCGATCACGAGCGCCTCCTGCAGCAGGAGCGTCACGTTGCCACGCACGGTGTCGAGCGACAGATCGCGCAGGTCGTGGCCGTCCAGGCGCACCGCGCCGGCGCTCGGGTCGTCGAGCCGCAGCAGCAGCCGCGCCAGCGTCGACTTCCCCGAGCCGCTCGCGCCGACCACGGCGACGAGCTCCCCCGGCTCGGCCCGCAGGTCCACCCCCCGCAGGGCCGGGACAGGCGCGCCCGGGTAGCTGAACGAAACGTCCTCGACCGAGAGCGACCCGCGCAAACGCTCGCGCCGGAGCGCCCCCGGCCGCTCTACGACGGCCGGCGGCGCCTCGAGCAGCTCGATGACCCGCTCCGCCGCGGCGGCCGCCGAGAAGAGCGAGTTCACCAGGCTCGTCAGCCCGCGCAATGGTGAATAGATGCGGCTGAGGTACACCATGAACGCGAGCAGTCCACCGAGCGTCAACCGGCCCTGGCTCAGCTCGTAGGTCCCCACCCCGAGCACCACGAGCCCGCCGCCGACCTCGATCAGGTCGACCAGCGGGGCGAAGAGGCCCTGGATCCGCGTCGCCGTGAGCTGGGCCAGCATCGCCCGGCGACCGTGGTGGTGGAAGCGCCCCGCCTCGTGGTCGGCGGCCTCGTAGGCCTGCACGAGGGAGACGTTCGACAGGCTCTCCTCGGCCAGCGCCCCGAGCGAGCCGCTCACCCGCCGCCGCTCGCGCGAGGCCGCGCGCATGAGCCGGGAGAAGTGGCGGGAGGCGAGCCAGAACAGCGGCGCCACCACGAGCGCCGCCAGGGCCAGCCGCCAGGACAGCAGGAACAGCACCGCCCCGAAGACCGCCAGCCGGACCACCGCCGAGAGGGCATCGACCACGCCCGAGAGCACGAAGCCCTCGATCGCGGCCACGTCGCTCGTGACGCGCGACATCGTGTCCCCGAGCCGCCGCCGGTCGTGGAAGCTCGGCGACAGCCGGTGCAGGTGCCGGAAGACGTCGGTGCGCAGGCGCAGCAGGAAGCGCTCGCTCACCGACGTCAGCACGTAGTCGTCGGCGAACGAGACGATCCCGTCGAGCAGCACCAGCCCCAGGTACGCGAGCGCGACCCACACGAACAGGCCGAAGTCCTGTGGGACCAGGACCTCGTCCACCACGACCTTGAACATCCAGACCGCGGCGGCGTCGATCACCGGCCCGACCGCCGCCAGCGCCAGCACGGCCAGCAGGGCCGCGCGGTACGGGCGAGCGTAGGGCCAGAACCCGTGCGCGATCTCGCGGACCGGAACCGGCGGAGCCGCCGCCACGAGCGCCGTGGGGTCCTCGTCGAGGACGAAGAGGCGCCGCAGGCGCGGCGCCCACGGGCGACGTGGCGGCGGCGGGCCGGGCACCGCCCCTAGCGCCCGGTGCGCGTGCGCGCCCGGGTGCGGCCCTGGGTCCGCGTGCCGGTGCCGGTGCGCGTGCGGTGACGCCGGCGGCGCCGGCGCCGAGCCGGAGCCAGGTCCTCGAAGTGCCCACCGCCTCTGCCTCGTGACATCTCGTCTCTCCAGTCGTCGGATGACCGATCGCCATCCACGGTAGGAGGACGTCGTCGAGGGCCGGGCGAGCGAACGTCAGGGCCTCGGTAAGGGTTCGGTCAGGGCCCCTGGGCCGTCCTCCCGGCGGGCCGGGGGCGCTAAACTGCGCGGCTCGCGGCCCCCTCGCCGGGGCCCGGGCCGACGTAGCTCAGCTGGCAGAGCACTTCACTCGTAATGAAGGGGTCCGGGGTTCGAGTCCCCGCGTCGGCTCCTCAGAAGTTGCGGTTAAACAGGGGTTATGCGGCCGCGACGAACGCAGCGGCTAGCGCACCTCGGTCGAGGTTCGAGTTGCCGCGCGGGCGAGCCCCCGCTCGACGGCGGCGACGAGCCGCGGCCGCAGGCGCTGGGCGGGGATGATCGCGTCCACCGACCCGACCCGCAGCGCCCGCTCGACGCTGTGGATCCCGTCGAACTCGGCGGCCACTTCGCCGAGCTTCTCCGAGCGCACCGCCGCGCGCACGTCGTTGAGCTCGGCCCGTAGACGCCCCCGCTCCCCGTCCTGCGCCAGGGCTAGGCGCTCCTCCAGGGCGGTCACCCGCGGGTCGGCGTCGGTGCGGGCCGCGACGTCGCCGGCGAAGACGACCGCGGCCGCCGGCGCGCCCCCGATCACCGAGGCGTAGGAGCCCTCCACGGCGAGGACCTCCATCGAGTCGTTCAGCGCCCCGGAGAACACCACGAATGCACCCCCGTGGTAGCGGGAGACCACGCAGAACACGATGGGGCCCTGGAAGTTGACCACCGCGCGCCCGATCTCGGCGCCGTACTCGAGCTGGCGCTGGCGCAGCGACTCGGGGGATCCGTCGAACCCGGAGAGGTTGGCGAGCACGACGACAGGGCGGTTGCCGCTCGCGGCGTTGATCGCGCGAGCCGCCTTCTTCGACGAGAGCGGGAAGAGGGTGCCGGCGGTCCACTGGTCCGGGCCGTCCGCGGGCAGGAAGTGGTGCCGGGGGATCGGCCGCGACTCGATCCCGAGCAGCGTGATCGGGTACCCGCCGAGGTGCGCGTCGAAGACGACCGCGGTGTCGGCGTCGGCCATCGCGGCCCAGCGCTCGAGCGGCGAGTGGTCCTGGTCGATCACCGCCCGCATCAGGCTCCGCACGTCAAACGCCTTCTTCCGCTCGGGGTTCTTCTCGGGGGAGAAGATGTCGCCGACCGTCCGGAAGTCCGTGCCCGGCGCCGTGTGGGCGTGCGCGCACAGGTCGCGGTCGATGGGGTCGCCGGTCGCGGCGCGCCGGGGGTG
>DATAGF010000244.1:0-8678 GCA_036257075.1 Miltoncostaeaceae bacterium | reverse complement strand
TGGGTCGAGGCGCGCGAGGGGCGCGAGGGGCGGATCCAGCGGAGCGCCGACGCCTTCCCCGACCGCCGCCCGGTCAACGCCCTCGCCGAGACCCGGCGTCTCCAGCGGCTCCTGCACACTCCGCGCGCCCGCGGCCGCGGCCGCGGGCGCTGAGCCGCCGCACCGCGGCTCAGAACTTCCCGGGCACCCCGCCGCCCTTGACCGTGGACAGGTCCTCCAGCCACCCCTGGAGCCGCGCGTAGTCCTTGTCGTCGGGGTCGAGCGTCGCCAGCGCGGCGTTCACCTGGTCGGCGACGTCGTCGACGTTGGACTTGTTGGCGGTCGACACCTTGTCGCGCAGCGTGCTCTTGAGGGCCTGCTCGAGGGGCATCGCGGTCCTCCCGGGACGAGGGGTTGAGACGGGACCCGCCGGGCGCCGGCGCTCGGCGGCGACGAGATTGTGCGCGATCGCACGACCGCCTGTCCAGACCCGCGCTGCCGCTTGTCACCCCGCCGCGGCCGGACCGATACTCGTGGGGTGGCCGGAGGCGCGCTCCTGCGACGTGGCCGTCGTCGGCGCCGGGCTCGCGGGGCTGGCGGCGGCGCGGGCGCTGCTCGCGGCCGGCGCCGACGTCCTCGTCCTGGAGGGGCGCGGCAGGGTCGGCGGGCGGACCCTGACCGAGGGCCTCGAGGCCGAGGGCGCCTTCATCGACCACGGCGGCCAGTGGGTGAGCCCGGGCCAGGAGCGGATCGTCGGCCTCGCCGGCGAGCTCGGCGTCGGGCTGTTCCCGAGCTGGGACGAGGGGGACCTCGTGCTCTGGCGCGAGGGGCGCCGCCAAGTGTCCGACGGGCTCTTCCTGCCCGGGGGCGGCGACGCCCCAGACGAGGCCGCTCCAACCGCCCGCGGACGCGCACCTTGCCGTGCGGCGAGCCTACCCCCGCTCGCCCCGCGTCGTCAGCGGACCCGCACCGTCCTCGTCACGACGGCCGGGTTCCCCGCCCGGTCGCGGAGGTCGATGCGCACGCGGTAGCGGCCGGGGCTCAGGCGGCCGAGCGCGATCACCCGCATCGGGCCCGGCTTGAGTCTGAGGGTGCGGAGGGAGACCTGCCGGCCCGAGGTCGTGCGTAGGTCGACCGTCGCAGCCAGCGCGCCGGTGGTGCCCTCGTCGGCGGCGGCGACGATCATGCGCGCCTCGCGGCGCCCGCCGCGGGCGCGGGCCGCGGCGCGGGCGTGCGCGCGCCGCACCTTGGCGAGCCGCACGGCGCGGACCACCAGCCGCGGGCGGGTGTTGTCCACCTTGATCGACCAGTCATGGCCGCCGAGGTTGCCGGAGAAGTCCTTGGCCTGCACCGACAGCGCGTGCCAGCCGTCAGGGAGCCGCCGGGTGTCGACGCTGATCCCGCGCGGGTAGGTCTGGGGGCGCCGAACGGCCGGCGTCCCGTCGAGGCGCAGGGACCACTGGGTCACCCGGGAGCGCGAGAGCGCCTTGAAGCGCACCGTCACCCGCCCCCGCACCGCGGTGAGGGGCGCCGGCTCGATCGCCGTCAGGCGCGGCGCCCCGACGTTCACCCGCACCCGCCCGGCGCCGAAGATCGTGTCCGGGCCTGGCGCCCCCAGGTCGACCGCGAGCCCGGACAGCTGGCCGCGGATCTCGGCGGCCGACGGGAACCGACCGACGCGCCGCTCGGCGGCCAGGAGCACCGCGGCGGCGCCGGCCGCGTTGGGCGCGGCGATGGAGGTGCCGCCCACCGAGCGCTGGCCGATCGGCCCCATGAGCCGCGTGTCGGTCGGCGCGACGACGTCCGGCTTGATGCGTCCGTCGTCGGTCGGCCCCTGCGACGAGTAGGCCTTGAAGCCGTCCCCGCGCCAGTTGACCGCCCCGACCGAGATGGCGCCAGACGCATCGCCCGGCGTCGGAAGGCTGCTCACGCCGGTCCCCCCGATGTCGCCCATCCCGATCTCGCGCGAGAAGAGGGTGAGGGGCCCGACCGGCGGCGGCCCCGACTGCAGCACGGCGCGCAGTCGGAAGGTCCCGTCCACCGGCGACGAGTAGCCGGTGATGCGCTCCGAGGTCGGCGCGCCGGACGACTGGCGGTCAATGGAGCCGATCGCCGGGACCCAGGCCCCGCTCGGGTCCTGCCGCTCCAGGACGAGGTCGATGTCCGTCGGCGCCCCGGCGGGCGGCGAGGTCCACGACAGCGCGAAGGTGATCGGCGGGCCCGCCGCGCGCGAGAAGGTCCAGCCGTCCCCGTTGGGCCAGTCGAGGTCCTTGTCGCCGTCGGAGTCGGCCCAGTCGCCGCTCCAGTTGAGCTGGGCGTAGTTCCCGGCCGAGTTGAACCAGAGGATCCCCGCGGCCGCGGCGCGGTCGACGGCGCGCGCCGAGGGGCTCGTGCCGTCGAAGGGCCCCTCGATGAAGCTGTTGGAGTGCACGACGATGTCCACGCGCCGGGCGATCAGCGCGTCCACGGCGGCCATGAAGTCGGCCTCGGTGTGGTAGTTGACCAGCAGGTAGTTGGCCTGCGGCGCGTAGTCGAAGACCGTCTGCGCCACGAGCTCGCCGTGGTTGGTGCGGTTGCCGTAGGCGTTGGTCCCCGCCAGCCCGCCCGCCGCGTCGAAGGAGAGCGTCTCGAGCCGGCCGGGCGGGGCGAGCTCGCCGCGGGCCTGCTGCGTCGCGAGGTTCTGGCCGAAGCCGAGGTCGAGCACGGCGATGGTCACGCCGGCGCCGCCGCCGGCCACCCGCCCCAGCACGTCGGCGCCGGTGCGCTCGACCCCCTGCGACACGGCGGCCGCGTCGGCGAAGGCCGTCGTCGCCACCCGCGCGCCGGAAACGCCCGGAAGCCGGGACAGCCCGGCGACGCGGGTCGGGTCGGCCACCACCTGAAGCTGGGCCCCGCGGCGTCGCTGCACCTTCAGCCCGGTCCGCCCCAGGGAGGCGAGCGCCGTGCCGACCTTGCCGCGCTCGGCCTGCACCGAGATGGACCGCGGCGACGCGGAGGCCTGCGAGGGCGCCGCGCCCGCGGCGAGTGCGGCGGCTGCGGCCAGGCCGAGCGCGGCGGCGAGCGCGAGACGGCTCATCGACGGCCTCCACGGAGCACGCGGCTCCGCACGGCGACGTTGCCGGCCATGTCCTCGGCCGAGACGAAGAGCCGGTTCGCCCCGGCGCGCAGCGCGGGGAGGCGGATCCCGAGCGCCGGCCGCCGGACCGCCCGCAGCGACCGTCCGTTCAGGGTGACCCGCACGAGGCGGATCGTACCCTCGTCCGGCGCGCGCACCCTCACGACCGGGCGGCGCGCGGTGGTGACGCGGACGGCGAGCCGCGGCGCCGCGGTGTCGAGGCGGGCCATCCCCGCCCCGTACAGGGGGTCGGGGCCGCGCGTGCCGAGGTCGAGCGCACCTGAGGCGAGCGCCGCCCGCAGGTCCGCGGGCCCGACGGGCAGCCCAGCGGCGATCCGGGCCTCGCGGAGAAGCGCGGCGGCGCCGGCGAGGTGGGCCGTGGCGGCCGAGGTGCCGGCCGTCCCGGGCCACTCGGGGTTCGACGTCACGTAGGTCGGCCCGACGAGGTCCGGCTTGGCCCGCCCGTCGTCGGTCGGGCCCTGGGAGGAGTAGGGCTCGAGGGCGGTGCCGGTCCACTTGACGGCGCCCACCGACACCGCGCCTGCGGCGTCGCCGGGCGTCGGGATGCTGCCGGAGGCGACGGCCAGCGGGCCGAACCCGACGGTCTGGGAGAAGAGCGTGAGCTCCGCCTGTGGGCCGGCCTCCTGGCGCACGACCAGTCGCCATGATCCGGCGCTCGCGATGAGCGGGGTGGTCGTGGCGCCCGCCGGCCCGCTCGGGGAGCTGCGCTGGACCTCTGCCCACGCCCCCGAGGGGTCGAGGCGCTCCACCGCGACGCTCGCGCGGGCGCCGGCCGCCGCCCACGAGAGGCTGAACAGCATGGGCGTGCCGGGCGTCGGGGCGATCGGGATGACGGCGCCCTCCGCAGGCGCGACCCCGCGCCAGTGCCGCTGGCCGTAGTTGCCGATCGAGTTGAGCCAGAACACGCCCGCGGCGGCCGCACCGTCCACCGCTAGGGCCGCCGGCCCGGTGCCGTCGAAGGGCGGGGTCAGGAACGAGTTGGAGTGGCTGACGATCGGGATGCCCTGGCCGACGATCCAGGCGACCGCCTGCTGGAACTGCTCCAGGGTCCTGTAGCCGACGAGCGCCAGCCGGGCCTCGGGCGCGATGTCATGGACGAGCTCTGCCATGCGCACCCCGTGCTGGGTGGGCACGCCGAACTCGGTCAGCCCGTCGAGCCCACCGAGGGGGTCGAGGGTGCGGATGATGAGCGCCTCCCGGGAAGGCAGCTCGCCGAGCGCGATGGAGCGGTCGAGCCCCGCGAAGCCCTCATCGAGGATCGCGACGGTCTGGCCCTGGCCGAGCAGGCCACGGCTCCAGAGGACGTCGGCGCCCATGCGGATGCCCCCTTGGCTCACGATGGCCCCGCTCGCCGGCGCCGCCATCGCCGCGACGGCCGCCGCTGCCAGCGCGACCGTGATCAGCCTCCGCTTCACGGCGGGCCAAGCAATCAGACCCCAAGCGGGCCGTCCAGCGGCGCGGGTGGAGCCGCCGTGCCAATCGGCCGCCGCGCGAGCGGCCAATCGGCACACGGACACCCCCGGACGCGGCTCAGCTGAGGCTGACGATCCCGCCGGCCTCCTCGAGCTGCGACTTGACCTGGTCGGCCTCATCCTTGCCGACGCCCTCCTTGATCTTGCTGGGGGCGTTATCGACCAGCTCCTTGGCCTCCTTGAGGCCCAGGCCGGTGACGGCGCGGACGACCTTGATGACCTGGATCTTCTTGTCGCCGGCAGCGTCGAGGTTGACGGTGAAGGAGGTCTGCTCCTCCTCGGTGGCTGCGGCGCCGCCGTCGCCGGCGCCGGCGCCCGGGGCCGCCGCGACGGCGACCGGCGCGGCCGCGGTCACGCCGAAGGTCTCCTCGAGCGCCTTGATGCGCTCGGAGAGCTCGAGCACCGAGATGCCCTTGAGCTCCTCGATCCACTCCTCGGTGGTCTGTGCCATGTCGTGCTCCTGACTGTATCGGTGGGGGTGGGTGTTACTCGGCCGGCGCCTCGGCCTCCCGCTGCGCCTGGAGCGCCGCCAGGCTGCGGGCGAGGCCGCCGATCAGGTTGGAGAGGGTGCCGGCGAGGCCGGTGAGCGGGGCGGCGATGCCGCCGGCGAGCTGACCGAGCAGCTGCTCGCGCGCCGGCAGCCGGGCCAGGCGCGCGACGTCCGCGCTCGGGAGGTCGGCCCCCTCGAGCAGGCCGCCCTTCACCGTCAGGGCGTCAGGGTGCTCGGTGGCGTAGCCGTTGAGCGCCTTCGCCGCGACGGCCGGGTCGCCGGCCACCCACGCGATCGCCGTGGGCCCGTCGAGGTAGGCGAGCAGGGCGTCGCGGCCGGTGGCGCTGGCCGCCCGCCGGGCAAGCGTGTTCTTGACGACGGTGAACTCGGTCTCGGCGTCGCGCAGGCGCCCGCGGAGCTCGGCCATCTGCTTGACGGTCAGGCCGCGGTAGTCCGCCGCGAAGATCGTCTCGCTCGAGGCCAGGCGCTCGCTCAGCGCCGCGATCGCCGCTTCCTTCTCGTCTCGTCTCAGCGGGTCACCTCCGTGGTCCCGTCCCGCGAAGGCGGGCGGGAGCCGGGGTGCCCTCAGGGCCCCTCAGCCTCTCGCCGACCTCGCACGGGTGCCCGTCGGTGCGGGCGGTTTGAGGCGGCCGTGCCGCCCCCGTGTGTCTTCGGTCGCTGCGCGGTCTACCGCTCGGCGGGCTCCTCCAGCACGTCGCTCGCCGACGTGCGCGTGGTGTCGATCGGGATGCCCGGGCCCATGGTCTGGGCCATGGTGATCGACCGCAGGTAGCGCCCCTTCGCGGCGGCGGGCTTCATGCGGACGATCTCCTCGATCACGGCCTGGTAGTTCTCGATCAGCTGCTTCTCGTCGAACGAGCGCTTGCCGATCCCGATGTGGACGATGCCGGTGCGGTCGGTGCGGTACTCGACCTTCCCAGCCTTCACGTCGGTCACGGCCTTGCCGATGTCGAACGTGACCGTGCCGCTTTTGGGGTTCGGCATCTTGCCGGAGGGGCCCAGGATCCGGCCGAGCCGGCCGACGGTGCCCATCATGTCCGGCGTCGCGATGGCGACGTCGAAGTCGGTGAAGCCGTCCTGGATCCGCTTGGCCAGGTCGTCGCCGCCCACGTAGTCGGCCCCGGCGGCCTCGGCCTCGCGCGCCTTGTCGCCCTCGGCGAAGACGGCGACCGTCACCTCGCGGCCGGTCCCGTGCGGCAGGCTGATCGTGCCGCGGAGCTGCTGGTCGGCGTGGCGGACGTTGACGCCCAGCCGCACGTGCACCTCGACCGTCGGGTCGAAGCGGGTCAGCTCCTGCGACTTGACCATCCGGACCGCGTGGAGCGGGTGGTAGACCCGCTCGGTGTCGATCTCGGACTTGGCCTCCCGATAGCGCCTGCCGCGCTTGCCCACCGCCTGCTCCTTACTCCGGGTCGACGGTCACGCCCATACTACGCGCCGTCCCCGCGATGATCGTCATGGCCGACTCCACGCTGTTGGCGTTGAGGTCGGGCATCTTGGTCTCGGCGATCTGGCGCAGCTGCGCGCGCGACAGGTTCGCCACCTTCTCCTTGTGCGGCTCCGGGCTCCCCTTGTCGATCCCGAGGGCCTGGCGGATCAGCACCGCGGCCGGCGGGGTCTTGGTGATGAACGTGAACGAGCGGTCCTCGTAGACCGTCACCTCGACGGGCGTGATGGTCCCGTTGCCGGACTGGGTCTGGGCGTTGAACGCCTTGCAGAACTCCATGATGTTGATGCTCGCCCCGCCGAGCGCCGGGCCGACGGGCGGCGCCGGTGATGCCTGGCCGGCGGGGATCTGGAGCTTGATGACCTGCAGGACCTTCTTCGCCATGACGTCCTCGATCGCGGGGCAGCGGCCCCGGGTTGCGGTGCGCGGGGGGGCGCCCCCGCCGTGATTAGGTGAGCTTCTTGACCTGGTCGAACGAGAGCTCGGCCGGCGTCTCGCGCCCGAAGATGCTGACCAGCACCTTCAGGCGGCCCTGCTCGGCGTTGATCTCGGCGATCTCGCCGGTGAAGTCCGACAGCGGCCCGGCGATGACCTTGACGCTCTCGCCGACGGTGAAGTCGGCCCGGACCTTCGGGCGCTCGACGCTCGCGACGTTGAGGAGGCGGTCGACCTCGGGCTGGGTCAGCGGCACGGGCTCGTTCTCGCGACCGCCCCCGCCGACGAAGCCCGTGACGCCGGGGGTGTTCTTCACCAGCCAGAGCGTGTCCGGCGTCATGTCCATGTTGACGAGGACGTAGCCCGGCAGGCGCCGCTTCTCGGTCTGCACCTTCTGCCCGTCCTTCGTCTCCACGACCTGCTCGGTCGGGATGACGACGTCCTTGACCCGCTCTCGCTGGCCCAGGGAGATGAGCCGGTGCTCCAGGTTGGCCTTCACCTTCTTCTCGTGGCCCGAGTAGGTGTTGATGACGTACCAGCGGAACACTCGGACCCCTAGAAGATGGCGTCGATCATGCGGCTGAAGACGGCGTCGAGCGCCGCGAGGTAGGCCGCGACGATCGCCACGACGACCAGCACGACCGCGGTCGACTGCACGAGCTGGGTGCGGGTCGGCCAGCTGACCTTGCGCAGCTCGGCGATGACCTCCGAGAGGAAGCGCGAGCCGCGCCGCTCGGCCGCGACCGCCTTGGTGACGGTGCCGGCCTTCTGGGTCGCGCGGCGCCCCTTCTGGGGCGTCGGGCGCGGGGCCGGCGGCTGGCGCCGCGAGCTTCGCGGCACACGGGCGCCCGCGGGGGCCGGCGACTTGCCGTCTCCCGAGCTTCCCTGCCCTCGTGCGGGTCGGATGCGGGCCATGCGCGTTCAGTTCACCTTCGTTGGACGACAGGGCCGGAGGGACTCGAACCCCCAACCCCCGGTTTTGGAGACCGGTGCTCTACCAGTTGAGCTACGACCCTTCGCTTCCGCGGACCACCGGCCGCAAGCGCCGCTACCGGGTTTCCTTGTGCGGAGTGTGGCGGCCGCACCATCGGCAGAACTTCCGGAGCTCGACGCGGTCCGGCGTGTTTCGCCTGCTCTTCATCGTCTGGTAGTTCCGACGCTTGCACTCCTCGCAAGCCATCGTCACGGCAACGCGCTGGCCGGTCGCCAAGGTACAGCCTTCCGGTGCGGGGACGGACCCGAGGAGGGTACCACGCGATCACGGCGCGCCGAACGTGACGACCTGCTTGGGCCGGACGTAGTAGAGCACCCGCTCCTCGCCCTCCACGCGGTACGCGTACGGGTACTGGTTCACGTAGGTCCGGGACAGCTCGTCGATGCTCTCGGTGGCGAGCTGCCCGCGCTCGGGGTCCCCCTCCTCGATCATCTCGTCCGCCGTCCCGTAGATGGTGACCCAGTGGTAGGGGTTTCCGGGGTCCACGATCTGGATGGCGACGGTCGGGTCGCGGCGCATCTGGCGGTCCTTCACCCGCCCCTTGACCGTGTTGAGCTCGAAGCGCTCGCCGTCGGGGGCCGCCCGCATCCAGACCGGCGAGAGCATGGGGCTCCCGTCCCGGCGGCGCGTGGCGAGGATCACGGTGACCGGCCCGTCGATGATGTCCCGGTGCTCCTCGCCGAGCTCGGCGATCCTGGTGAGCG
>DATAGF010000243.1:0-5080 GCA_036257075.1 Miltoncostaeaceae bacterium | reverse complement strand
CCCCGGCGACATACGGAGGTGGCGGTATGAAGTTCAGCTACGTGACGCTTCCCGACTACCCGCTCACGGACTCGATCGAGATGATCAAGACCGCGGACGAGCTGGGGTTCTACGCGTGCTACTCGGTCGATGAGACCTGGCACAAGGACATGTACGTCCTCTTCGCGGCGGCGGCCGACAAGACGAAGAACATCCGCTTCGGCCCCAACCTCGCGCCGATCGGGCTGCGGGAGCCGACCCTCATCTGTCAAGCGCTCGCGACCCTCGACGAGCTCACCGACGGCCGCGTGGAGTGCGTCTACTCGATCGGCAACTTCGGTCTCCTGGCCCAGTACGGCTTGGACTGGACGAAGATGCACTCCTTCTCGCGCGTGAAGGAGGCGCATCACGTGATGCGCACCTTCCTCGACGCCGGGGCGATCACCTTCGACGGCGACTACTACAAGTACGCCGGGCTGTTCACGCTCGCGCGCCCGGTGCAGGAGCGCCTGCCGATCATCATCGGCGCGATGCGCGGGCCGAAGTCGTTCGAGCTGGCCGGCGAGGTCTCCGACGGCGTCCACCACGCCCTGAGCTACTCGAAGGAGGCCTACGAGTACCTGGTCGAGCACACGGCGGCCGGCGCCAAGAAGGCCGGGCGCGACCTCGCCGATCTCGACATCGGCGCATGGCTGGCCTTCACCGTCGGGCCCGACTCGGCCGAGGCCAAGCGCGCGGCCGGGAGTCTGGTGGTCTTCTACGTCTCGGCGATGCCGCGCGAGCAGATCGAGCGCCATGGGATCGACCCCGACAGCCTCGCCGGGGTCCTCGCGGCGATGGGCGCGGGCGACATCCCCGGTGCCCTCGACGCCCTCCCGGACGGGGTGGCCGACCAGCTCTCGGTCGCCGGGACCCCGGAGGAGTGCATCGCCAAGCTGCGAACGATCGCCGACACCGGCGTCAACCACATGATCCTCTGCGTGACCGACCCGACGCTCGTGAAGACCTTCACCGGCCGCGACGTGGACGTCCCCGACGTCCAGGGCCAGCTCAAGATGATCGCCGACGAGATCATGCCGGCCTTCAACTGAGCCGCGGCCGCCCGGAAAGGAGCTGAACATGGCCATCGGCGTCATCTGGAGCCCGCCGATCGACTCCGCCACCTACGACGCGATCAAGGAGCGCGTGATGCAGGGGGCCATCGACCGCGGCAGCCGCTTCCACGCCGCCGGCGAGTCGCCGTCCGGCTGGCGCATCATCGAGGTCTGGGACTCGCGCGAGGGGCTCGACGCCTTCAGACGCGAGGTCCTCGAGCCCGCGGTCCAGGAGGTCAGCGGGGGCCAGGCCCCCCCGATGGAGGAGCCGGAGGTCTTCGAGGTGCACTTCGAGGCGGCGGCGCCGTAGCCGTCAGGTGCAGCCGTATGCGGCCGATGCCTCCTCGAGCACCGGCCGCAGCACCCCCCCGATCTCCTGGAACTCCTCGGGGCCGGCGATGCAGGGCGGCGCGATCTGGATCGCGGGGGCGCCCCGGTTGTCGGCGCGCGAGATCAGGCCCCGCCGGAACATCGCCGGCGTGAGCTCGGCGCAGAGCCGGTCCGCGTCGGCCTTGGCGAAGCGGCCCTTCGTCGCCTGGTCCTTCACCAGCTCGATGCCCATGAAGTAGCCGGCGCCGCGCACGTCGCCGACGATCGGGATGTCGCGCAGGCCCTCCAGCGTCTCGCGCAGGGCCGGCTCGTTGGCGCGCACGTTGTCGTTCACGCCCTCGCGCTCCATGGCGTCGATGCTCGCCAGGGCGACCGCGGCGCCCATGGGGTGGCCGCCGAAGGTGAAGCCGTGCATGAAGGGCGGGCCGTCGGCGAACGGCTCGGCCACCCGGTCCGAGACGATCACCGCGCCCATGGCGGCGTAGGCCCCGGCCAGGCCCTTCGCGGTCGTGATCATGTCGGGCAGGTAGTCGTAGCGCTGAGAGCCGAACCACTCGCCGAGGCGCCCCCACGAGCAGATCACCTCGTCGGAGATCATGAGCACGTCGTACGCGTCGCAGATCTCACGCACCCGCTCGAAGTAGCCCGGCGGGGCGGGGATGCAGCCGCCCCCGTTCTGGACGGGCTCGATGATGACCGCGGCCACCGTGTCGGGCCCCTCGAAGAGGATCCGCTCCTCGATCGCCTCGGCGAACTCGTCCGGCGAGTGGCCCTCGGGCAGCCGGTAGACGTTGGTCGCCGGCACGTGGCAGGCGCCGGGCGCCATCGGCTCGTACGGCTCCCGCAGGAAGGTGAGCCCGGTCGCGGCCATCGCCCCGTAGGTGGTGCCGTGGTACGACATCGTGCGGGCGATGAACTTGGTCTTGGTGGGCTTGCCCGCGAGCCGGTGGTAGTGGCGGGCGAGCTTGAGCGCCGAGTCGACCGACTCGCTGCCGCCGCTGGTCAGGAAGACGCGGTCGAGGCCCTCCGGCGCGAGGCCGGCGATCCGGGCGGCGAGCTCGATGGAGCGCGGGTGGGGGTAGGCCCAGGTGGTGAAGAAGCCGAGCTCCTTGGCCTGGTCGGCGCCCGCCTGGGCGATGTCCGCGCGGCCGTGGCCGATGTTGTTGCAGAACAGCGCCGAGAGGCCGTCCAGGTAGCGGTTGCCCCGGTCGTCCCAGACGTGGCAGCCCTCGCCGCGCACGATGATCGGCACCTCCCGGCCCACGCTCGACGGGGCGAAGTGGCGCCAGAGGTGCGCCCGGGCCTGCTCGTGCAACCGCTCGCGGTCGTGGGGCGCGGTGGCCACGGGCGCCACGGTATCAGCCGTCCCGCGGCGAGCCCTCCCAGCCGCTCCACTCGGCGACGTCGAGCGCGATGACCGGCCCGGGCGGCGGCTCGCGCCGGTACTGCGGGTACTTCTCGGCGAGGAGGGCGAGGGCGTCGCGGCGCTCGTCACCGTCGTCCAGGACCCTGGCGCGGCAGCGCAGGCGCACCCACCAGAGGGCCGACCAGTCCTCCTCGTAGTGGTCGACCAGCACCGTGGCCCAGCCGCGCTCCCGGATGTTGCGCAGCCGCCGCAGGTCGCGGGAGCGCTTGGGCTTGCGGTCGACCGCGCTGTACAGGACGCCCCCGGCGAGCGCGAAGCAGAACGGCACCAGGTGCGGCCGCCCGTCGCGGTCGATCGTCGCGAGCCGGGCGACGCGCGCCTCGGCCACCCGCCGGGCGAGGTCGGGGTCGGGCACGCGGGGAGTCTGGCAGGGGACGGTCAGCGCGCGCCGCGCCAGATCTTCCTGAGCGGCCCGCCCGGTCCGTGGACCGGATCGGCGTCGGGCAGCGGA
Organism: Miltoncostaeaceae bacterium; assembly: GCA_036257075.1. Taxonomy (GTDB): domain Bacteria; phylum Actinomycetota; class Thermoleophilia; order Miltoncostaeales; family Miltoncostaeaceae; genus DATAGF01. The sequence goes on along the minus strand of DATAGF010000243.1, from coordinate 1,800 downwards.
ACCGCCGCGATGTTCGCGAGCGCCTCGTCCCGCTCGGCCGGATCGCCGCGCCGCAGGTCCCACCGCATGCCGTCGGGGTAGGCGCCCACGACGAGCAGGTCCGCGCTCGAGCCGGCGTTGCAGTGACCGGTGCCCGCGGGCAGCACCAGAACGTCGCCGCGCGCGGCCTCGAAGCGGCGCCCGCGCGGGCCGCCGAGGACGACCGCGGCGGAGCCGGCCACGACGCCGAGGACCTCGTGGGCGGTGGAGTGGAAGTGGTGGAACGGGAAGATCCCGTTCTCCCAGGCGCCGAGCCAGCCGTGTCGGGCGAACAGCTCCCGGCACCGGCTCGCATCGCGGGCCGCCTCGACCTCGTGGTAGACGAGCGCCGGCAGCGACGAGTTCGGGATGCCGCCGGCGTCCTCGAAGCTGTGGGTCTCGGGCTGCGTGGCGCCCGGGACGATACCGTCGGAGGGGGTCGCGGGAGTCGCGATGGAGATGATCGAGGTCGACGGACTCCGCATCGCCTACGAACGCGCGGGCGACGGACCGCCGCTCGTCCTCCTCCACGGCTACGTGGGCGATGGGCAAACGCTGTGGCGGCCCCAGATCGAGGGGCTCTCCGACGAATTCACCGTCGTGGCCTGGGACGCGCCGGGGGCGGGCCGGTCATCGGATCCGCCGGAACCGTTCGGCATCGACGCCTACGCCGACTGCTTGGCCGGCTTCGTCGAGGGGCTCGGCCTCGAGGAGCCGCACGTGGCCGGGCTGTCGTTCGGCGCCGCGCTCGCGCTCGCGCTCCACCGCCGCCATCCCGCCGTCCCCCGGACGCTGATCCTCGCGTCGGCGTACGCCGGATGGGCCGGCTCCCTCCCTGCCGACGTCGTTGCGCAGCGTCTCCAACAGGCACTGGTGCTGGCCGATCTGCCGCCCGACGAGTTCGTCGGCGCGCTGCTCCCGACGATGTTCTCCGACGGCGCGCCGGCGCGGTCGGTCGCCGCGTTCCGGTCGAGCATGCTGCGGTTCCATCCGGCGGGGTTCCGGGCGATGGCGCGCGCCTCCGCCGAGGACCTGCGCGACGTGCTTCCCAGGATCGGGATCCCGGCGCTGTTGGTGTACGGCGCCAGGGACGTGCGCGCGCCCCTCGCCGTCGCCCAGGACCTGCACGCTGCGATCTCCGGGTCGAGGCTCGTCGTCCTCCCGGACGCCGGCCATCTCTGCAACATCGAGGCCGCCGAGGCGTTCAACGGCGCGGTCAGCAGCTTTCTCCGCGACGCCTGATCGCGACGGCGCGGCGCGTCGGGCGCCGTCGCCGAGACGCGGCGCAGGCCCTGAAGGCCCGCCGCCCGGGCACGCCGGTACCATCGACGGGTGACCACGACGGCGGCCGAGAGCCCTGCGCTCGCCCCCTTCCACCCGCTGGTGCGCGAGTGGTTCGTGCGCGCCTTCCCCGCTCCCACGCCGGCCCAGGAGCTGGGCTGGCCGGCGATCGCGGCGGGGCAGAGCAGCCTGATCCTGGCGCCGACCGGCTCGGGCAAGACGCTGGCTGCCTTCCTCTGGGCGCTCAACGGCCTCCTGGCCGACCGGCTCGCTGGGCGGCCGACCTCCCGGGTCCTCTACCTGTCGCCCCTGAAGGCGCTCAACTACGACGTCGAGCGCAACCTGCGGGGGCCGCTGGCCGGCATCGCCTCGGCCGCGGAGCGGGCGGGCATGACGGCGCCCGAGATCTCGGTCGCGGTGCGGACCGGCGACACGCCCCAGCGCGACCGCCAGGCGATGCTGCGCACGCCTCCGGACGTCCTCATCACCACCCCGGAGAGC
>DATAGF010000242.1:0-1858 GCA_036257075.1 Miltoncostaeaceae bacterium | reverse complement strand
TCGCGCGAGCCGCTTCTGCTGAACGGGCCCGGCGGCCGTGTGCACATGGTCCACCGGATCGTCCTCGGCCCCTCCGCGAGCGCCGCCCTTCGCGCGGCCGCCGCCGCCGGCCCCGTCCGGGCGCGGATCGTGGCCCAGAGCCGGCTGATCGCCCGGGGCGCCCGCCGTCCGGTCGCCGTCTCGACCGCCAGGCGCGCCCTGCGCCTGCCGCCGCCCTCCGCCTGGCGCGCGCGCCTCGAGCCGCGGCCGCGGCCCGTTTGCGACGAGGCCCCGGAGCGAGCGACGGCCGGCCGGACCGCGCTGATCGCCCTGCGCTGCATGGGCGACGACCCGCGCGTCGCCCTCGAGGCCGGGCCACGGCGCGGGACCGCCTCGATCGCGGAGCGGGACCCGGGGCTCACCCTCGTGCGCTACCGCGCCCCGTCGCCGGCGGGCGGCTCCGACCGGCTGGCGATGCGCGCGAGCAGCGACGCCGGCGTGACGGTCGCCGCCCTGCCGATCGTCGTCAGGCCCTTCACGATGCGGGCGATCGGCGACTCCGTGACGGCCGGCTTCGGCTACATGGGCGACGGCACCCCGATGGGGATCACCCAGCTGCCGTTCTGCGTCCCGCCGACGCGGCTCAACGACCGCTGCTCCTCCAACTCGTCGAACGGGCCGAGCTCCGGCGGCGGGGCGGCGTGGTCCTCCGACACCGGCTACGGCAACGGCGTCGCGTGGCCGGCCCAGTTCGCCCGGGCCAACGGGATCGCGTCGTCGGCGTTCGCGAATCGGGCGGTGTCAGGCTCGACGCCGGCCGACTGGCTCCCCGGCGGCCAGCTCAACGACGCCCTCGCCGGGGTCGTGGCCGACGACCCGGACCTGACGGTCCTGACGCTCGGGGCCAACCCGCTGCTGGACATCTTCCTGGTCGGCAGGGGCATCGGCTGCGACTTCACCCTGAGCGAGCCGGCCTTCAGCGCCTGCGTGCAGCGCTTCATCACCCAGCAGCAGCTCGTGCCCCGCCTGCGCGCGGTGATCGCCCAGCTGCTCGTAGCGCCGGGCAACCGGGTGGTCGTCTCCCAGTACCACCAGGCGATCCCGGCGTCGTCGGTCTTCAGCGTGGCGTCGCTGCGCATCCTCGGCCAGGTCCTGAACGCCAACGTGGCGCAGGCCGTACAGGGGGCGCCGGGCTTCGGGAGCCGCGTCTTCCTCATGAGCCCGCCGCTCTTCACCGTCGGGGTGCCGCCCGGGGACGCCGTCTGCGTCGGCGAGCGGCTGGGCCAGGGGGTGGACGGCCCGAGCGTCCAATCCGAAGCCGCCCAGGTCGAGCTCGACATCACACACCCCTTCAGCTTCTGCGGCTCGACGGATTACTGGATCATCAGCGCCGACACCGGCGTCCACCCGAGCGTCGCCGGCCACGCGCAGTTCGCCGCGTCCCTCCAGGCCGTGGCCGACCAGAACGCCCTCGGGCCGCCCGCCCCCTGAGCGAGCACCTACCCTTGCCGGCATGTGGCTGAGCCTGAGCCTCGGGCGCCTCATCGCGGTGATCGTCGTGCTGGCCATCGCGGGCGCGGTGGTGTGGGCCTGGCGGGACGCCCGCTCCAGCGACCCCGTGAGCCAGGAGGAGGCCCTGTCCCAGTACCGGGAGGGGGCCGGCGGCCCGAGGGCCGCCCGCCCGGGCGTGCCGCGCCAGGGCGTCTACACCTACCGCCAGAGCGGCAGCGAGCGCGGCGGCGCCGGGCCGATCACCGTGCGCCGCGGGCTGCCCGGCGAGGCCCGCTACGTCGTCACGCCGATCGAGGGCGGGTTCCAGGAGCAGCTCTCCCTCAGCGAGCAGCACATCGAGGGCGTGCGCTTCCGGGTCACCCGCCAG
>DATAGF010000241.1:0-2853 GCA_036257075.1 Miltoncostaeaceae bacterium | reverse complement strand
CGATCTTGCGCCGCCCCCAGTCGTCGACGTGCTCGACGGTGCCGCCCCCGTCCCGGATGAGCTGCTGCACGCGCTCCAGGATCTCCTGCTGCTGCTCCTCGTCCGCCTCGGGGTCGAGGATGATCATGATCTCGTAGGGGTGGATCCCGGCCTCCCAGGGACTCGCGGCACGCGAACGCACCGGAGCCACCGCGCGCCCCGGCAGGCGCCGGACTATAGCAGCGAGCCCGTCACGGCCGACGCCCGCCTTTGTCAACATCGACGTGTGACAGCGACGGCTGCCAGCCGACCGCGCCGCCTGAGCCCCGTCCGCCGCGAAGGCGGGCGCGTGATGCCGCTCGAGCTCTTCTTCGACCTCGTGTTCGTCCTGGCGCTGACCCAGTGCACGGCGCTGATGGCCGACGAGCCGACCTGGGCCGGCGTCGCGAAGGCGATGCTGATCCTCGGGGTCCTGTGGTGGGCCTGGGGCGGCTACGCGTGGCTCACGAGCGTCGTCGAGCCCGAGGAGACGCTCGCGCGGGTGACCATCTTCGTCGCGATGGCGGCGTTCCTCGTCGCTGCCCTGGCCATCCCCCAGGGGTTCGGCGACTGGGCCCTGCTGCTGGCGTGCGCCTACGCCGTGGTGCGCGTCGCCCACATCCTCCTCTTCATCCTCGCCAGCGGCGACGACCCCCAGCTGCGCTTCTCGGTCACCAGCCTCGCCGTGAGCTCGGCGATCGGCGTCGGCCTGCTCGTCGGCGCGGCGTTCGCCGACGGCGTCCTCCAGGGCGTCCTGTGGCTGGTCGCCCTGCTGATCGACTTCGGCGGCCCGTTCCTGTTCGGCGTCGAGGGCTGGCGGCTCATCCCGGGCCACTTCGCCGAGCGGTACGGCCTCATCCTGATCATCGCCCTCGGCGAGTCGATCGTCGCGATCGGGGTCGGCGCCGAGTTCGGCCTCGACGCGGGCGTGGTCACGGCGGCGGTGGTCGGGATCGCCATCGCCGCGGCGCTGTGGTGGCTCTACTTCGACGTCGTCGCGCTGGTCGCCGAGCGGCGCCTGTCGCGCGCGACGCCGGGGCGCGAGCAGAACTCGCTGGCGCGCGACTCCTACTCCTACCTGCACCTGCCCATGGTCGCCGGCATCGTCCTGCTCGCGCTCGGCCTGAAGAAGTCGCTGGAGCACGTCGGCGACCCGCTGCACACCGTTCCGGCCGCCGCGCTCCTCGGCGGCGTCGCCGTCTACCTGCTCGCCCACGTCGCCTTCCGCTGGCGCGTCGTCCACCGCTTCAGCAGCCAGCGGCTGGTGTGCGCCATCGTGCTCGTCGCGCTCCTCCCGCTCGCCGTGGAGGTCCCCGCGCTCGCGACGATGGCCATCGTCGCGGCGCTCCTGGCCGCCCTGATCGTCTACGAGAGCGTGCGCTTCGCCGAGCTGCGCGACCGCCTGCGGCACCAGCTCGCGGACGAGCACTAGCATGGGGCAGGGCGAGCGAGAGGAGGGGCCATGGCGAGGTGGGGGCTCTGGACGGCGTCGGCGATCGGCGCCGCCGGCGCGGGCGCGGCGCTGGCGCTGATGCGCCGCCGCCGGCCGGGCGGCGCCGCGACGGACGCCGGCCCCGCCGAGGCGGGGGCCGCGGCGGAAGCCGCCGCCGCGCCGCCGCCGGAGGATCCCCGGGAGGCGCTCGACGCCGCCCGCGACCGCTTGCGCGCCCGCGCCGACGCCCTGCGCGAGGAGATCGCCCGCAGGGGCGAGAACCCCGCCGGAGGGTGATCGCCGCCGCGATCGTCGGGGCGGCCCTGGCGCTGGGGGCCCCGGCGGGCACGGCGGCCGGGGCGGCGGCTCCGCCCGCCGCGGTCCACTTCGCGGTCAAGGGCGACTGGGGCAACGGGTCCCGCGCCCAGGCCGCGGTCACGCGGCGCATGTGCGCCGAGGGGCGCCGCCGGCCGTACGCCTTCGTGCTGACGACCGGGGACAACTTCTACGACCCGGACGGCGTGGCGACGGCCCGGAACTTCTGGCGCCCGGAGCGCTGCCTCCGCGCGCAGCGCGTCCGCTGGCGCGCGGCCTGGGGGAACCACGACGTCGCCGGCGACGGCACTGCGACGGCCCTGGCCTCGCCGCGCCGCCACTACGCCTTCGCCGCCGGCCCGGCGCGCGTGATCGTGCTCGACGGCAACGACCCGGCCAGCTCGGCTCAGGCCGCCTTCCTACGCTCTCAGCTGCGGGCGGCGCGCCAGCCGGTGCGCATCGTCGCCTTCCACCAGCCGATCTACACCGCCGGCATCCACCCACCGGCCGAGGAGGCCCGGCGGCGGTGGGAGCCGATCATGCGCGCGGGCGGGGTCAGCCTGGTGCTGCAGGGCCACAACCACGCCTACGAGCGGCTCGAGGCGGGCGGCATCACCTACATCACGACCGGGGGCGGCGGGGCCCAGCTCTACCCGTGCATCCGTCCCTCGCCAGAGCTGCGGACCTGCCGCTTCGCAAACCACTTCCTGGACGTCACGGCCACGGCGACGCAGGTCGTGGTGCGCGCGATCACCCCGTCCGGCGGGACGCTGGAGCGGGTGCGGATCGACGCCTCGCGGGCGCGGGCCGAGTCCCCCTAGAGGAGGGGCGCCACCGACCGCTGGGTGCCCCGTCCCGCGACGGCCGCCGCCCACGCGGTGGCCACGCGCACCGTGAGCTGGCTCATCGCCGCGACGACCTCACGCCGCTGCTCGTCGGCCAGCGCGGGCGGCGGGGCCTCGACGGCGCGGTCGATCGCCCGCTCCAGAGCGAGGCTGCCGCCGAGGGTGACCTCGGCCGAGGATCCCGCGAGGCCGTGCCCGCGGCCGTAGACCTCGGCGCGCTCCAGCGCGTCGGCCAGGCTGCCG
>DATAGF010000020.1:0-9061 GCA_036257075.1 Miltoncostaeaceae bacterium | reverse complement strand
CGCCCGCGGGATGCTTCGCGCCGCCCTCGACGAGGTCCTCGCGGCGGTCGACGGCGGCGTCGCGCTCTCCGAGGTGGCGCTCGTAGTGCCGCGGCTGGCCGAGGTGCGGGACGACCTGGAGCGCCTGCTCGACGACTGGGCCGTCCCGGCGCGCCTCGCCAGCCGCGTCCGGGCGCTCGAGGCGCCGCTCGCGCTCGCCCTGACCCACCTCCTGCGGCTCGGCGAGCTCGCCCCCGACGCGACCGGCGCCCTCGACCACCTGCTGGGGTGGCTCCGCACGCCCTACAGCGGCGCCGACCCCGCCGAGGTCGACCTCTTCGAGGCGCACGCCCGCCGCGGCGGGGTCGCGACCCGCGGCGAGCTGATGGGCCGCTGGGAGGGGGAGGCCATCGCCCCCGCGCGGCGCCTGGTCGCGGCCGCCCGCTCCGGCCCTCGCGCACAGCTCGCGGCCATGGTGGACGCCGGCTGGGAGGCGCTGCGGCGGGCGGGCGAGGCGGACGCCCTGCCGGCGCGCGCCGACCTGCGGGATCGGGCCGCCCTGGCGGCGCTGGGGGGCCTCGCCGCCGCGGTGGAGGACGAGGCGGGCGCCGCGGACGACGAGGGCGGCGCCCGCCGGCCCCGCGGCCCGCTGCCGCCCGGCATCGTCGGCGAGCTGATCGCGGACCTGACCTTCATGGCGCGCGAGGAGGCGCCCGGCGGGCTCGACGTGCACGACCTCGCCTCACTCCGGGGCAGCCGCTACGAGGTCGTGGTGATCGCGGGCCTCGACGGCAACGGCTACCCGCCAGGGCCGGCGCCCGACCCGTTGCTGGCCGGCCTGCGCGCGCCGCTCGCGGAGGACCTTCCGTCGCGCGCTCCGGGCACCTCCGAGAGCCGGCTCCGCTTCGTCCATGCCGTCGACGCGGCGCGGTCGGAGCTGGTCCTCGTGCGACGGACGGTCGACGACGAGGGGCGCGAGGTCGCGCCCTCGCCCTACTGGATCGAGGCCTGCCGGGTCGCCGGGCGGCCGGGCGCCGCGCTCGACCGCACGACCGGACCCCGCGGCGAGGTAGCCGCCTCCGCCGCGGCGGGGCGCACCGAGCGCGAGGCCCTGCGGGCGATGGCGCTCGACGGGCAGGTCGCGCCGGGCCTCCTGGCCGAGGCGGCCGCCCGGCGCGTGCGCCAGGTGGGCGTCGACCCCGGCGCGTTCCGGGGGCGCACGCGGCTGCGGGTGACGGAGCTCGAGTCGTTCCTGCGCTGCCCGTACGGCTGGTTCCGCGACAGCTACCTCGCCCCCGCCGAGCTCGAGCAGCTCCTCGATCCGCGCTTCGAGGGGACGCTCGCGCACGCGGTGCTGCAGGAGACATACGCCCGCATGCGGGCGGAGGGCGCGGGGCCCTGCGTGCCCGCGACCCTGGCCCGCTACCGGGCCGCGCTGGAGGCCGTCCTGCCCGACGTCTGCGCCCGCCTGCGCCCGGCCGGCGCCGGGGCCGCCTACGACGCCCTCCAGGAGCGGCTCCGCCGCCACCTGGGCGCCATGCTCGAGCGCGAGTCCCGCCTCGGGTCGGGGCTCGTGCCGACGCACTTCGAGTGCGCGATGGAGGACGACGCGCTGGTCGCCCCCGCCGCCCCGGGGGTCACGGTCACCGGGACGGTCGACCGGCTCGACCTCTCGCCGGCCGGCGCTGTGCTGGTCATCGACTACAAGCGCACCGGCAGCGACTTCAGCGCGACGAGCGACGACGTCGTGAGGCGGCTGCAGCTCCCGCTCTACGGCCGGATGGCACGGCGCGCGCTCGGCCCGCCGAGCCGGGAGGCGGGCGGCCTCTACGTCGGGCTGCTCTCGCCGAAGGTCGCGGGCGCCGTGTGCGACGACGTCCCCGGCGCCCCCGAGGGCGGCTTCCGCCTGGACCGCGCTGACTGGGACCGCATCGCCGACGAGGCCGTCGCCGCCGCGCGCGACGCCGCCGGCCGCATCCACGCCGGCCGGCTCGACCCGCCGGCGCCGCAGGCCTGCTCCCACTGGTGCCGCTGCGAGGACCTGTGGCGGTAGCGCCGCCGACGATCGAGCAGGAGGCGGCGCTCGCCGCCGCCGCGACCGCGTCCGCCACGGCCGTTGCCGCGGGCGCGGGCGCCGGGAAGACGACCCTGCTCGTCGAGGCGGTCTGGCGCGACGTCGAGGACGACGGCGTGCCGCTCGACCGGATCCTGGTCGCCTCCTACAACCGGGCCGCCGCCGCCCATCTGGTCGCTTGCCTCCAGGAGCGCTTCGCCGACCCGGACGACGGCCGCGGCGCCGCCCGGCCGGGTCTCGACCTCTCCGCCGCCTGGGTCGGGACCTTCCACGCGCTGGCCGCGCGCATCGTGCGCGAGCACCCGTTCGCCGCCGGTGTCGATCCCGACTTCGGCGAGCTCGACGAGACCGAGGCCGCGTCGCTGATGGAGCAGGCGCTCGACGAGGCGATGGAGGCATCCATGGCCGACCCGGGGTTCCTCGACCTCGTGACCGACGCCACCTCGCTCGCCGGGGTGCGCGAGGCCACCCGGCACGCCCACGAGCGGCTCCGCGCGGCGGGCCACGAGGAGCCGCGGATCGCCGTCCCCGACGCGCCCGGGCCCTCGACCGCCCAACAGGCCGGCCTGCGCGCGCTGATCGGGGAGGTGGCCGCCCACCGGCGAGCGCGCGACGACCACCGGGCGCAGCTCCAGCTCGCGTCGGCGATGCTCGACTCCGGGGAGGCAGGCGCCGCGGCGCCCCGCCTCGCCATGAACTGCGCCGAGGAGCTCAAGCCGCTCTGCGGGCGCTTCAACGAGCTCGCGGCCGAGGTCTTCCAGGCGCTGCTCGACGTCGAGGCGCGGGCCCAGCTCATGGGCTTCGCCGCCCACCTGGAGGCGTTCGCGGGCCGCTACGCCGAGCTCAAGCGGGAGCGCGGCGCCCTCGACTACGAGGACCTGCTGCTCGCCGCGCGCCGCGTCCTGCGCGGCGCTCACGGGTACCGCTTCGCGCGGGCGTACGTCGATGAGTTCCAGGACGCGAACGCGCTGCAGGCGGAGATCGTCGACCTGCTCGGCGCGCAGCGCACGGTGGTGGTGGGCGACGGCTGCCAGGCGATCTACGGCTTCCGCCACGCCGACGTCGCCCATTTCATGCGGCGCGCCGGCACTCCGCCGGCGGTGACGCTGCGCGATAACCACCGTAGCCAGGCGCCGCTGCTGGCCGCACTCAACGGCGTCCTCGGAGCGGCGCTGGCGGACGAGCCGGCGTTCGGCCCGCTCCGGGCCGCGGCGCCCGCCGCCGCCGGCCCGCCGCTGGCGCGCGCGCCGCTCGAGGTCGTCGACGTCGTCTCGGACGACGGCGAGCGGGCCACGCGCGAGCAGGAGGCGCTGGTCGTGGCCGACCTCGTCGCCGGGCTCGGGGCGCGCGGCTACCGCTGGCCGGAGATCGCCGTGCTCTTCCGCTCGCTCACCGCGGTCGAGCCCTACCGCGCGGCGCTGGCCGCGCACGGGATCCCCGCCCACCTGGTCACCGGCCGCGGCTTCTTCGCCCACGACCAGGTGGCCGACACGCTGGCATTGCTCGCCCTGGTGGAGAACCCGTACGACGAGGCCGCGCTCGTCCGGGTGCTGGGATCCCCGTACGCGTCCGTCTCCGACCGCGACCTGGTCGACCTGCGCGCCGCCGCTCCGCCGGCCGCCGCCCCCGCCCGCTGGCCCGCCGCGGGCGCGCTGCTGCCGGCGGCGCGCGCCCTCGATGCGACCCGGCCTGTGATCGAGGCGGTCGACGGCCTGCGCCCGCTGCTGCGCGAGCGCGGGCTGGCCGGGCTGGTGGAGGGCGCCGTCGCCGCCCGCGGCTACGACCTGGCGGTCCTCGGGCTGCCCGACGGGGCCCGGCGCCACGCGAACCTCCGCAAGCTGGTGCGCATGGCCGCCGAGCACGCGGCCGTCCGCGGCCCCGACCTGCGAGGGTTCCTCGCCCTGCTGACGCGGATGGCCGAGGCGGACCAGCAGGACCCCGGCGAGGCGACCCTGGTCGACCCGGACCTCGACGCCGTCCGCCTGGCGACGATCCACGCGGCCAAGGGCCAGGAGTACCCGGCCGTGGTGATCGCCGACGCCTCCCACGGCCTGCCCTCGACCTACCCGGCGGTGCTCGTCGACCGCGACGGTGGCGCCGGCATCCGCATCTCGCGCGTGGGAGGCGGGCCGACCCCGGCCCTGGGCTACCGGGCGCGGAGGGAGGCCGCCAGCGCCGCCGACGCGGCCGAGGAGCGGCGCATCGTCTATGTGGGCGCGACCCGCGCCGAGCGCCACCTCGCCGTGGTGGGCCGCTCCACCGCCGGCGGCCGCCAGGCGGACGCCGCCTTCCGCGTGCTCCGCGACGCGCTCGGCATGGCGGGGCCGGGCGAGTCGGAGTACCCGCGTGGCGGCCGGGTCGCCCTCACGGAGCGCCCGGTCCCCGCCGCCCCGGCCGGCGCGCCGCGCCCCCGCCTGAGCCCCGTGCCGCCAGTGGCGGCTGAGCCGCCGCCGCCCCCGTCCCCGCGCGACGCGGACCCCGTGGCGGCCCGCCGGCTCTCCTTCACGGCGCTCTCGACGCTCGCCACGTGCGCGAGGCGCTTCCACCTGGAGCACGAGCGCGGCCTCCGCGGCCGGCCCGAGGCCGTGGTGCCCGCGCCCGGCGAGCGCCCGCCGGCGCCCGGCGGCTGGGGCGCCACCGCCCTCGGCGACCTGGTGCACCGGGCGCTGGCCGCCGTCGATTGGAGCGGCCCGGGACCGGCGGCCGGCTGGGCGGACGCGGCCGAGCGCGAGGCCGGCCTGCCGGACTCGGAGCCCGACCGGCGACGGGCCGAGCGCCTGGTGACGGCGGCGCTCGGCTCCCGGCTCGCGGAGCGCATCCGGGCGGGGCGCGCGCGGGCGGAGGAGCCGTTCGCCATCGAGGTCGAAGGGGCGGTCCTCGGCGGGGCGATCGACCTGCTGGTGGACGAGGGCGGAGGGCGTGCGCTTGTGGTGGACTGGAAGACGCACGCGCTCGGCCCCGGCGTCACGGCCGCCTCGGTCGCGGACGAGTACCGCCTGCAGCAGGCCCTCTACGGGCTCGCGGCGCTGCGCGCCGGCTCGACCGAGGTGACGCTGGCCTGGGCCGTGGTCGAGGACCTGGCCGCCAGCCCCACTCGGACGGTCGGCCCCGCGGACGCCGCCGCGCTCGAGGGCGAGCTGGCCGTCGCCCTGGCTCCCTTGCGCCGCGCCGAGCGGCCATCCGCGGCCCGGACGGCCCAGCCGTTCTGCAGCGGCTGCCCGGGCCTCGACGCGATGTGCCCGGTGGCCCGGACGCGGGGCTGACGAGGGGAGGGTCGGGGATCGGGGCATCGGCGGTATGCGATGATCGCCCCCCTTCCCGACCCGGCTCGCGGAGCGGACCTGACCGAGCCCTACCACAACGTCGAGGTGGAGCTGCTCGACGCTCACCGCGCCGGCGTCGCGCTGTCCGGCGACCTGGACATGGCCGACGCCGAGGCCGTCGAGCGCCTGCTGGCCGACCTCGTCCGGGAGGTGGCGCCCGAGCGCGTGGTCGTCGACCTGCGCGGGCTCGAGTTCATCGACTCGCACGGCGTGCGTGCGCTCTTCCGCGCGCGCGAGGAGGCCGAGCGGGCCGGCGGCGGGATCGCGCTCCGCCCAGGGAACGGGCCCATCCGCCGCACCCTCGAGCTGGTCGACGCGGCGAGCGCCTTCGAGTTCCTTCCCGAGCCGCCCGCCGATCTCCGGTGACCCCCGCCCGGCCGGGGCGCAGGCTCCTGCTCGTGGCGGCCCTCATCGCGCTGGCGCTCGCCGGCGCCGGGGCGGCGCTCGCGTGGCAGGGCTACCGCAACGAGCGCGCGTCCGAGCTCGAGGAGTCCGCCGACGCTGCCCGCGCCAGCGGGGTCGACCTCGACCAGTACCTGACGGGGCGGGTCCAGCTCCTTGAGGCGCTTGCCAGCACGGAGGGCATCGTCCGTGCCGACCCGGTCACGATCGAGCGCCGCCTCGACGCCCTGAACCGGCAGGCGCTGGGGTTCACCGCCGGGATCGCCTGGTTCGACCCGTCGAACCGGGTGCGCGCCTCGACGGGGCCGCTCGTGGTCTCGCCGGTCCGCGAGCGGGTGCTGCGCGGGGCGCTGATCCGGGCGCGCACGAGCGAGCGGCCCTTCATCTCGGGCTTCGCGCCGGCGTCGATCATCTTCGCCGGCGACGCGGTCATCATCGCCGTGCCGACGCGCGGCGCGGACGGGCGTGTCAACGGCGCCCTCGCGGCCGGGCTCGGCCTGGACCACCTGAACGACATGGAGGCGTCGCCCGCACCCGTGCGGGGCGGCCGCGTCGCGATCGTCGACCGCACCGGCCGGCTCATCGTCGCCCCGGAATTCGTGGCCGCCTCGCGGGTCGGCGGCGAGCCGCTCGTGCGCCGCGCGCAGGCCGAGGCGCGCGGCGCCGGCACGGTGCGGAGCGGGGCCGTCGCCGGCGCGCGTGGGCTGGACGGCCGCCCCGACCAGCTGATCGGGTACGCGTACGAGCCGGCCCGCTCGGGGTGGACGCTCTTCGTCGGCAGGGACGCCGGCGACGCCCTGGGCGACGCCCGCCGCACGCTCTGGCTCCAGCTCTGGGGCCTCGCGCTGCTGGCCGCCGTCGGCATCGCCGGCGCCGCGATCGTCGGGAGACGGCTCGATCGCCTCGCCGGCGAGCGCGACGCGCTCCTGGCGGCGAGCCGCCGGGCGGAGGGGCGCTCGGCGTTCCTGGCCCGCGCCGCCGCCGCCCTCGACGAGGAGCCGCGGCTGGCGGGCCGCCTCCAGCGCCTCGCGGACCTGTGCGTGCCGGCCGTCGGCGACCGCTGCGTCGTCGAGCTCGCCGCCCAGGAGGGCGAGCCCGCGCTGACCGCGGCGGCCCCCAGGGACGGCGGCGGCGGCGGCCCGGGGGAGCGGTCGCTCGCGGCGCCCCTGCTCGTCGGCGGGCGCACCATCGGGTCGCTCGCCGTCGCCCGCGGTGAGGGAGGTCCGCCGTTCGAGGACGAGGACGCGGAGCTGGCCTCCCGCCTCGCGGAGCAGTCGGCGCTGCAGCTCGAGAGCGCGCGCACCTACGAGCGCGAGCGCGAGATCGCGGCTGACCTCCAGCGGAGCCTGCTCCCCGGCGAGCTGCCCCCCGTCCCGGGGGTGGCGCTCGCGGCTCGCTACCTGGCCGCCGGGGCGGCGGTCGAGGCGGGCGGCGACTGGTACGAGGCCGTTCCCGTCGGCGACGGCCGGGTCGCGCTCGCGGTCGGCGACGTCGTGGGGAAGGGCTCGCGCGCGGCGGCCGCCACGGGCAGCCTGCGCAGCGCGCTGCAGGCCTTCGCCATGCAGGGGCTCGGCCCGGCCGACCTCCTCGCACGGCTGAGTCGCTTCGCCGAGTCCGTCCCCGAGGCCAACTGCGCCACCGTCGCGGTCGCCGTGGTGGGCGCCGACGGCGAGGTCGTGTACGCGTGCGCGGGCCACCCCTACCCGCTTCTTCTCGGCGCCGACGGCGGCGCGCACCTGCTTCGCGACGGCCGGGGGGGCCCGCTGGCCGGCTGGGAGACGATGCGCTTCGGCGAGGGGCGCGTGCGGCTCCGCCCCGGCGACGCGATCGTCCTCTACACCGACGGGCTGGTGGAGCGCCGCGGCGAGGCCTTCGACGCCGGCCTGGCGCGCCTCGAGGACGCCGCCCGCTCCCTGTCCGGCCGCCGCGCCGAGGAGATCTGCGACGGGCTCTTGGAGGCCCTCGATGCGGACTCGGCCGGCGACGACGTGGCCGTGCTGGTCGCGCGGGTGGGCGGCGACGAGGAGCCCGCCCAGGGCCGCGCCGGCCCGGAGTCGATCCCGGCCCAGGGCGGCTGAGCGGAGGGACCGCAGCCCCGCCGCGGGCGTTGCGGGTCCCGTTGCAATCGGTGGCGGAGCGCTCGCCCCGCGCGGCGGCGGGGCGAGGATGTCGGGATGGCCATCGACACGGCCCGTCATCGCGGGACCTGGATCGCCGCGGCGGCGGCGTTCGCCCTGGCCACGCTGGCGCTGATCGGCCGCCGGCGGCGCACCCCGCTCCCCCCCGCCGCCGCCCACCCGGCGCCCGCCGCGGGCCCTCCTGCCGCGGCCCCGGCCGCGGCGCCCCCCGTCGCCGGCCCGGTCATCACCGCGCGGAGCACCGGCCCGCGCGGCCTGAGCTGCGCAGCGCTGTCGCTCGTGCTCCCCGGCGCCGGCCAGGTCCACGGCGGCGCGAGGGCGCGCGGCCTGGCGATGATCGCCGTGGTCGTCGCCCTCCTGGCCGTCGCGCTCGTGCTGGCCCGCCAGGACGCCGCCTACCTCGTCGGCCAGGCCCTGCGAACCGAGGTGCTCCTGGGGGCGCTCGCGCTCAACGGGGCGCTGCTGCTCTTCCGCGCGGGGTCGGTCGCCGACGCCTGGCGGCTCGGCAGGCGGCCGGCGCGCCCCGCCGTCCGGGCGGCGCTCCTGACCGCGCTCCTCGCGTTCGTGGCCCTGCCCCACGCGATCGCCGCCTGGTACCAGTGGAGCGCCTATGACGCGGTCACGACGATCTTCGCCGACGTCGACCCCGCCGACATCCCGCCCGGGCTCCCCTTCCGGACGGCCGAGCTGCAGAACCCGCAGCAGGACAAGCTGCAGGCCTATGAGGCCGCGGCGGCCGCGGAGAAGGCCGCCGAGTGGCCCCCGGGCGGGCGCCTCACTGTGCTCCTGCTCGGCGGCGACGCCGGGCCGGGACGCTCCGGCCTCCGCACCGACACAATGGTCGTGGCCACCCTCGACGCCCGTACTCGGCGCGGGGCGCTGCTGTCGCTGCCGCGCAACATGGGGGCCGTTCCGCTGCCGCCGGCGGCCGCCGGCCTCGTGACGAACGGCGAGTTCCCGGACATCCTGAACGCGCTCCACGGCTGGGCGCACGGCCACCCCGGGCTCTTCCCCGGCCGCGACCCGGGCGCCACCGCCCTCAAGCAGGTCGCCGCGAACCTGACCGGCCTTCGCGTCGACTACTACGCGCTGGTGGACTTCCGCGGCTTCGTGGAGATGGTCGACGCCCTCGGCGGCGTGACGGT
>DATAGF010000227.1:0-6632 GCA_036257075.1 Miltoncostaeaceae bacterium | reverse complement strand
AACAACCGCCTCAAGCGGCTCCTCGACCTCGGCGCGCCCGAGATCATCGTCAACAACGAGAAGCGGATGCTGCAGGAGGCGGTCGACGCCCTGTTCGACAACGGGCGCCGCGGCCGCGCGGTGACGGGCCCGGGCAACCGGCCCCTCAAGTCGCTCTCGGACATGCTCAAGGGCAAGCAGGGCCGCTTCCGGCAGAACCTGCTCGGCAAGCGCGTGGACTACTCGGGCCGCTCGGTCATCGTGGCCGGCCCCGAGCTGAAGCTCCACCAGTGCGGGCTGCCCAAGCTGATGGCCCTCGAGCTCTTCAAGCCGTTCATCATGAGCCGGCTCGTCGAGCGCAAGCAGGTCCAGAACATCAAGGCCGCCAAGAAGCTCGTGGACGCGATGGTCCCCGAGGTCTGGGACGTGCTCGAGGAGGTCATCGGGGAGCACCCGGTGCTGCTCAACCGCGCCCCGACGCTGCACCGCCTGGGCATCCAGGCGTTCGAGCCGGTCCTCGTGGAGGGCAAGGCCATCCAGATCCACCCGCTCGTCTGCACGGCCTTCAACGCCGACTTCGACGGCGACCAGATGGCCGTGCACGTGCCGCTGTCCGTCGAGGCGCAGGCCGAGGCCCGCATCCTCATGCTGTCGGCCAACAACATCCTGTCGCCCGCCCACGGGCGCCCGATCGCCGTGCCCAGCCAGGACATGGTGCTCGGCCTCTACTACCTGACCTACGCCCAGGTCCTGGACGTCCGCAACAAGAAGGACACCGAGTCCGGGGGCCAGCCGCGCGAGCTCCTCGAGCTCTGGAACCCCGAGTCGCGCAAGTGGGAGATCCCGCGCAACCACGAGGCCCGGGTCGAGGGCGGCGACTGGACGACCAAGCCCTTCGACGGCGTGGTCGACGGCCCGCCGCGCCCCTTCGCGAGCGTTGACGCCGTGCTGGTCGCGCTCGACCAGCGCGCCATCGGGCTGCAGGACGTCATCGAGCTGCGCGACAACGGCGCGCGCCGCGTCACCACGGCCGGCCGGGTGGTCTTCAACCACGAGGTGCGCGAGGCCCTGGCCTCGGTGGTCGACGCCGAGGAGCTCGAGGCGCAGCCGTTCCCGGAGCGCCACGAGACGCTCACCAAGCGCAACACCGGCGACTTCATCGTGGAGCTGGTGAACCTCTACGGCGCCACGGCGGTGTCGATGGTGCTCGACGCCTTCAAGTCGCTCGGGTTCCGCTACGCCAGCGAGTCCGGCCTGACGGTGTCCAAGAACGACATCGTCGTCCCGCCGAACAAGGGCGAGATCATCGCGAAGTACGACGCGAAGGTCGAGGAGGTCGAGGAGTTCTTCGCCTTCGGCGAGATGAGCCCCGAGGAGCGGCACGAGGAGGTCGTGAAGCTCTGGGAGCAGGCGACCGACGAGGTCGCCGACGCGATGGAGAAGCACCTCTGGCGGCTCAACCCCATCTACATGATGGCCAACAGCGGGGCGCGCGGATCGTTCAAGCAGATCCGCCAGCTCGCCGGCATGCGCGGGCTGATGAGCACGCCGAAGGGCGAGACCTTCGAGCGGCCCATCCGCAGCAACTTCATGGAGGGCCTGTCGGTGCTGGAGTACTTCATCTCCACGCACGGCGCCCGCAAGGGGCTCGCCGACACCGCCCTCAAGACCGCCGACTCGGGCTACCTCACCCGGCGCCTGGTCGACGTCTCCCAGGACGTGATCGTGCGCGAGCTCGACTGCGGCACCGAGGACGGCATCGACGTTCCGGTCTTCCGCGACGACGGCGCCCTCAACCCGAGCCTGCCGGGCCGGGTGCTCCTGGGCCCGGTCGTCGGCCGCCTGACCGGCGAGGTCCTCGTGGACCTGCGCCCGGAGGCCGACGCCGACGACGACGAGGCGGCGCTCGCCGCCCGCCGCGGGCACATGGTGTCCACGGCCGACGGCCAGCGGCTCGACATCGAGCTCCGCGACGAGGCGGGCGCCCCGCGCGACGCCGTCGTCACGGTGCGCTCGCCACTGAAGTGCCGCAGCGAGGTCGGGATCTGCGCGCGCTGCTACGGGCGGAACCCCGCCTCGGGCCGGCTCACGGAGCCGGGCGACGCGGTCGGCATCATCGCCGCCCAGTCGATCGGCGAGCCGGGCACCCAGCTCACCATGCGCACGTTCCACACCGGCGGCGTCGCGGGCGCCGACATCACCCACGGCCTCCCGCGGGTCGTGGAGCTGTTCGAGGCCCGCAAGCCGAAGGCCCAGGCGCACATCGCGCCGGTCGACGGCTGGATCCGCGTCGTCGACGACGAGTCCCGTCCGGGCTCGGCGACCCTCGAGGTCGTGGAGCCGGAGTACATCGAGCAGGACGACGCCGGCACCGGGGCGACCCGTGCGCCGGTGCGGGAGCACACCTTCCCGGCCATGCGCCGCACCCAGATCCGGGTGGACGACGGCCAGTGGGTGGAGGCCGGCGACCTGCTCTCCACGGGCTCGGCCTTCCCGGCCGAGATCCTGGCCTCGAAGCCGGGCGTGGCGCTGGGCGTCACGGGCACGGTCAAGAGGGTCAAGGACGAGGGCAAGGGCTGGCTGCGGGTCGACGTCGAGACCGAGGCCGGCCTGTCCACCCGGTGGCTGCGGCTGCCGGAGGACCGTCCCCGTCCGGTGATCGAGAAGCGCGACCAGGTGACGGCGGGGCAGCGCTTCTACGCGCAGGACGGCGTGAAGGACCGCTCCACCAAGACCGAGCTGTACCTCGTCCGCGAGGTCCAGAACGTCTACCGCTCGCAGGGCGTCGACATCAACGACAAGCACGTCGAGCTGATCGTGCGCCAGATGCTGCGCAAGGTCCGGGTGGAGAACCCGGGGGCCACGCACTTCCTGCACGGCCAGCTGGTGGACAAGCCGGTGCTGTACCGGGAGAACGCCCGTGCCGCCGAGCGCATGGGCGAGCAGCTGATCGCCAAGCGCGAGAGCGGCGAGTTCACCGGCGACGACGACGAGGTCGAGCGCGCCGTCCGGGGCGTGCAGGCGAGCTTCGAGCCGCTCATCCTCGGCATCACCAAGGCCTCGCTGGCCACGGAGTCCTTCCTCTCGGCCGCCTCGTTCCAGGAGACCACCAAGGTCCTCACGGACGCGGCCCTCGAGGGCAAGGTCGACCGCCTGCGCGGCCTGAAGGAGAACGTGATCATCGGCAAGCTGATCCCGGCGGCCACCGGGCTGAAGCGCTACCGCCAGCTCGAGATCGAGGCCGTCCGGCGCGCCCCGGCGCTGCTGGAGTTCGACCTCGACGAGCCGTTCTCCGAGGCCGACGACGATGCCCTGATCAGCCTGGGCGACGGCGACGGCCAGACCTACTCCTTCGGCCCCGATCTGGAGGAGGAGGAGCTCTAGCCTCCGTCAGGACTGCTGATCGTGAAACGAGGGCCCGCGCGAGCGGGCCCTCGTCGTTTCGGGAGGGGCCCTCTGGTGACCGCCCGCTCGCCGGCGGGCTCCGCGCCGGGAAGGCCGGCGGGGAGCGCGGCGCGAGCGGCCTCGCCGGGGGGCGGGCGGAGCGTGCCAATTGGCCGCGTGCGTCGTGGCCAATTGGCACACGCCCCCTCCCGCACCGCGCAGAGGGCCCCCAGGAGCACCCCGGGCCCGGTCTCAGAGAGGGCGAGGGCCACCGCGAAGGCGACCGCGTCCTCCGGCGCGACGCCCATAGCTCGCGGTGAGGGGCAGGGCGGCGCCGACCTGGGTGATCCCGATGCCGCCCGGCGTGACCGGGAGGGCGTGGGCGAGGGTCACGTCCGCGAGGACCGCGAGGACCGCCCATCGCGCGCCGGCTCGAGCCGCGCGCGCGGTGACCCGCGCGGGAAGGACGGGCCGACGCGTCACGTCGGGTCCCCATCCTATGAGCCGGGCGCCGCTCCGAGGGGCGTGACCCCGGCCAGTGTCACGCCGATGTGACGCCGGCGGTCACGGGCTCCTCCAGCTTCTGGGCCACCGCCCGCTCGCCCAGGAGCCGGCGCGTGAGCGGCGTGCCGGTGACGCCGTGGACCACGATCGAGACGACGACCACCGCCACGATGGTCCAGGCGACGGTCTGCTCCTCGGCGGGGGCCAGGGCCCCGGCGCCGATCGCCGCGGCGGCGTAGTAGAGCGACCCGACCCCGCGGACCCCGAACCAGGCGACCCAGGCGCGCTCGCGCGGCCGCAGGGGCGAGCCGATCAGGCCGACGGCCGAGGCGGCCGGCCGGATGACGAGCAGCAGCAGCGGGGCGAGCAGCCAGCCGGCGACCCCGGGGGCCTCCAGGCCGTCGAGCGTGATCAGGCTGCCGAGGAACAGGATCATGGCGAGCTCCAGCATCTTCTCGACCGTCGCGGCGCCCGCGTGCACGCTGGCGTTGTACTCGTGGTCCCGCTCGCGGCGGCGGAACGCGATCCCGCCCGCGAAGGCCGCCAGGAACCCGTAGGCGCCGGCCACCTGGGTGACGCCGTAGATGGCGAGCACGGCGCCGAGCGCGGCCCAGCCGTCGAGCTCGCGGTCGACCAGGCTCCGCTCGCGGAGGCGGGCGGCGACGGCCGACAGGCCCCAGCCCCCGGCGGCCCCGATCGCGACGCCGGCCAGGGTCGCGTACGCGACGTCGGCCGCCAACCACTCGGCGATCTCGCCGGCGTCCCAGCCCCCGGCGACGATCAGGCCGAGCAGCACGAACGGGAAGGCCAGGCCGTCGTTCAGGCCGGCCTCCGACGTGAGCGCGAAGGCCGGCTCGGCCTCGTCCCGCTCGCCGGGCGGGCCGACGCCGAGCTCGCCTGCGAGCACGGGGTCGGTGGGCGCCAGTGCGGCGCCGAGCACGATCGCCGCGCCGGCCGACAGGCTCATGCCGACGGCGCCGAAGGCCGCCACCCCCGCGATCGTCAGCGGCATCACGATGCCCAGCAGCAGGACGGTCGAACGCCAGGCGCGCCAGCGCAGGCGGCGGTCCAGGCGGAGGCCTGCGGCGAAGAGCGCGACGAAGACGGCGATCTCGCTGGCGCGCTCGACCGTCGCATGGTCCTCGATCAGGCCGAGCCACGGGGCGTCGAGCAGCGCGACGCCCGCCGCGCCCACCGCACCGATGGCGAGGTAGACGATGCTCGCGGAGTACGCGCGCGCACGCTGGTGGCTGAGGGCCAGGATCGCCACCAGCACCGCGAGGCCGACGAAGAGCAGACCGACGGCGTAGACGTCGGGGGCCCCGAGCCCGGGGTCGATCGCCGCGGGGCTCACGGGGAGGACGGTGCCGTGCATCCGTCCGTGACTACCCGCGGGCCGCCCCCGCTATGCGGGAGCGCGGCTCAGTTGGCGGTGCCGTCCGGGTCGGGGATGCGCCAATGCAGGTGGTCGTCGTGGTTCGGCCAGGTCACGACGATGCCCGGAGGGCCGTGCACGTCGAGGCTCGGGCCCACGAACACGTACTGGGCGCCGAGACCGACCATGTAGTCCACGACCTGCTGCGTCAGCTCGCGGTCGTAGGTGCTCGGATCGGCCGGCCCCTCGACGCCGTCGTTCCGGGGCAGGCGGATGTCCACGTCGAGCCCGTTCTCGTGCGAGGCGTGGCCGACCGCATAGCCGCCGTCCTCGGGAGTCAGGTCGCCGACGCCGAGCCGGGGCTTGTTCGGGTGGGTCCGGGCCCACCACTCCCCGAGCTCGAGGACGTCGCGCACGAGTGCTGTCGTGCCCCACCTGCGCTGGGGGCTGCCGGGCGGCCGCTGGGTCTGCGGGTCGTAGGTGTAGAGGCCCGGCCACTCGACCGGCATCCGGACGCCGTTCTGCAGCCGGCCGGAGTTGGGCGTGCCGAGCGCCAGGCTGTCGCGCCACTGGATCCGGGGGCGGTCCGGGGGGTCTGGCTTCTTCGGGGGCCGCTTGGGCTTGGGCGGCGCGAGCGGAGCCGGCGCCGGTGCCGGCGCCGTGGCGGCGAGAGCCACGCCCGCCTCGGACGGGCCGCCGTCCAGCGCCGCCAGCGGCA
The DNA here is from genome assembly GCA_036257075.1 of Miltoncostaeaceae bacterium. GTDB lineage: Bacteria > Actinomycetota > Thermoleophilia > Miltoncostaeales > Miltoncostaeaceae > DATAGF01. The sequence continues at coordinate 672 of DATAGF010000227.1, read as the reverse complement.
CCAGGGCCGCCACCACGGCGAGCAGAGCGACCCAGGCCCAGGGGCCGCGCCGGTGGCGCCGGCGGCCGCCGACCGATGCGGCGCAGGCCGGGCAGCAGTGGAGCGCCTGTCGGCGCGCGGACCGGGGACGAGTCACGGGTTCCGACGCTAACAAGGGCAGGGGAATTTGCGTGCAACGCGCGTTGTGGACTGCGCCGGTTGACGCGCCGCGGGCTCCCCGGGGAGGATCCGGCGGTGACCGGCCGCGCTCGTCTCGGCCTCGCGGTCGGCGCGGCGCTGGCGCTCGCCGCGGGCTCCCCCGCCGCCGCCGCCCCCGGGCTGCTGTCCGGCACCCCGGCCCTGGGGGGCGTGGTCGTGCAGGCACCGGTCGCCGGCGAGGACGCCGGGCACATGGTGCTGGACGTCGGCGCGGACCACCCGGCGGTGGCGGGCGGCGCGCGCGGCCGCGTCGACCTCACGACCGCGAGCCACCTGGGCGTCGTGCGCGTTCGGCTGAGGGCCGCCGACGGCCGCGCACTGGGCAGCGCCGGGTCGCGCGAGCCGCTTCTGCTGAACGGGCCCGGCGGCCGTGTGCACATGGTCCACCGGATCGTCCTCGGCCCCTCCGCGAGCGCCGCCCTTCGCGCGGCCGCCGCCGCCGGCCCCGTCCGGGCGCGGATCGTGGCCCAGAGC
>DATAGF010000164.1:0-3856 GCA_036257075.1 Miltoncostaeaceae bacterium | reverse complement strand
GAAGGTGATCTTGGGGGCGTCCACGGCCATGCGCTTGGCGCGGCTCTTGCCGAAGCTCATCACCTTCGAGCCGCCGCCCTGCATGCGGTTCATCAGGTAGATCCAGAAGACGATGAACAGCACAAAGGGCGCCAGCCAGATCAGGCTCGACCACCAGGGCGAGCCCGGGATGCCCTTGACCTCGTAGGGCACGTGGGCCTGGTCGAGGGCGTCGGTGAGGGCCTGGGAGTCGTCGGGGATGTAGCCGGTGTCGATCTTGGTGCCGTCCTTGAGGGTGGCGCTCACCTCGTTGGACTCGGTCTTGATGGTGGCCCGGGCGACGTCGCCGGACTGGATGTCGGAGACCAGCTGGGGGAAGGTCGGCGGGGGGGCCTTGTTCTCGTCGGAGACCACCAGCCGCTGGGCCACGAACACCAGCAGGATGACGATCAGGATCGGGAAGGCCGCGCTCTTGAGGAACCTGTTCAGGTCCGTCCCCCTCCGGGGCCTCTGGGGCGGCCCGCTGCGCCACCCGTGGGTCGATCTTAGACCAGTCCGCCCCCGCGTGACCTCCCCATCGGGTCGGGGCCGGGTGGGGGAATCTCACGGCGTCACCTGGGCCCGCAACGCCTCCAGCCGGGCGGGCCCGATGCCCGGGACGTCGAGCAGCTGGTCGATGGAGGCGAAGCCGCCGTGGGCCCTGCGCCACTCCACGATGCGCGCCGCCAGGGTGGGGCCGATGCCGTCGAGGCGGTCGAGGTCCTCCTCGGTCGCCGACGAGAGGCTGATCGGCCCCTCCTGCCCCACGCCCTCGCCGCCCGTGCCACCGCTCCCGCCGCCGCGCGGCGCCCGCGCCGGGATGAGCACCTGCTGGCCGTCCTGCAGCGGCGCGGCCAGGTTCAGCGCCGAGAGGTCGGCGCGGCGGGTCGGCCCGCCGGCGCGCCGGATCGCCTCGACGGCCCGCGCGCCCGCCCCGACGCGATAGACGCCCGGGCGCCGCACCTCGCCCGCGACGTGGACCAGCGCCCGCTGCGGCGGCGCCTCGACGACCGCCGGCGCCGTCCCGGACCCCGCCTCGGGCGACGGCTGGCCCCCGCCGTCCCCGGACCCGGGCCCGAGCCGCCAGGCGACCAGGGCGAGGGCGACGGCGGCCAGGACATAGGCCCAGCCGGAGCGCCGCAGCCATGGCAGCAGCCGGTCCATCACCCGACGCTAGGCGCGGCCGGCGCGCGCGGGAGGCGGCGAGCGTGACGGGGGGCGAACGGAAGGGCGCCGGGCCGCGCGCCGGGGGCCCTACCCGAGGACCAGGTTCACCAGCCGGTCGGGGACGACCACCTCGCGCACGATCTCGCGCCCGCCGGCCGCCTGGACCACCCGGGGCAGGTCGCGGGCCCGAGCGGCCAGCTCCCTCTCGGGCAGGCCGGCCGGCACCTCGAGCCGCTCGCGCAGCTTGCCGTTCACCTGGACCACGACCGTGACGGTGTCGCGCTCCAGGAAGGCCGGGTCGGCGACCGGCCAGGGCTCGCGCCAGAGCCCCTCCCCGCCCAGGGCCTCCCACAGCTCGCTGGCGACGTGGGGGGCGAACGGGAACAGCAGCGACGCCGCGGTCTGCGCGGCGTAGCGCAGCGCCTCCCGCGCCCGATCGGTCTCGATCGTCCCCTCGGAGACGCCCTTCGTGCCGAGGTTGACCAGCTCCTGGATCGCGGAGATGGCGGTATGGAACGAGAAGCGCTCGGCGATGTCCGCCGTCACCTTGGCGACGGTGGCCTCGGCCTTGCGGACGAGCGCCAGCGCGACCTCGTCGCCCTCGAGCGACTCGAACGAGGGCCGCTCGACCGGGGGCCCCGGGTCGAGCCCGCCCACCAGGCGCCAGAGGCGGTCCAGGAAGCGCCGCATGCCCTCGACGCCGCGGTCGCTCCACTCGGCGTCGTCGGCCGCCGGGCCCATGAAGAGCACGTAGAGGCGCAGCGTGTCGGCGCCGTAGCGCTCGACGTACTCGTCCGGCGCGACGACGTTGCCCCTGCTCTTGCTCATCTTCGCGCCGTCGCGGTAGATCATCCCCTGCGTGAACAGGCGCGCGAACGGCTCGTTGGCCTCGAGCAGGCCGGCGTCGTGCAGCACCTTCACGACGAAGCGCGCGTACAGCAGGTGCAGGATCGCGTGCTCGATGCCGCCGATGTACTGGTCCACCGGCAGCCAGTAGTCGACCACCTCGCGTCCGAAGGGCGCCGAGGCCAGGTGGGGCGCGGTGTAGCGCAGGAAGTACCAGGACGAGTCGACGAAGGTGTCCATCGTGTCCGTCTCCCGGCGGGCCGGGCCGCCGCAGACCGGGCAGGTCGTCTCCACGAACTCCGGCCTGGCCGCCAGCGGGCTCCGCCCCTTCGGCGCGTAGTCGTCCACCGGCGGCAGCAGGACGGGCAGTTGGTCGTCGGGAACCGGGACCACCCCGTGCTCCGGGCAGTGGATCACCGGGATCGGCGCGCCCCAGTAGCGCTGCCGCGAGATGAGCCAGTCGCGCAGGCGGTAGCCCACGGTCGCCTCGCCCAGGCCGCGCTCCTCCAGCCAGGCGCTCACCGCCCGCTTGGCGTCGTCGACCTCCATGCCGTCGAGGAACTCGGAGTTCACGAGCCGGCCCTCGCCCGGCTCGGCCTCCTCGAGCGGTGCGTCGGGCGCGGTCCCCTCGGCCGCGATCACTCGTCGCACCGGCAGGCCGTGGGCGCGGGCGAAGGCGAGGTCGCGCTCGTCGTGGCCGGGGACGGCCATGATCGCGCCGGTCCCGTAGTCCATCAGCACGTAGTCGGCCACCCAGAGCGGCAGCGGCTCCCGGTTGACCGGGTTCACGACGTACCGCCCGGTGAAGACGCCCGTCTTGGCCCGCTCGGCGTCGCCGCGCTCGGCGGCGCTCTCGCGCGCCGCGGCCGCCATGTAGGCGCGGACGGCCGCCTCCTCGGGGCGGCCCTCGACTAGCCGGCCGACCAGGGGGTGCTCGGGGGCCATGACGAAGAAGGTCGCGCCGAAGAGCGTGTCGGGGCGGGTCGTGAAGACCGGGATCTCCTCCTCCCCATCCTGCACCCGGAAGATCACGCGGGCGCCCTCGGAGCGGCCGATCCAGTTGCGCTGCTGGGTCAGGACCCGCTCGGGCCAGTCGATCAGCTCGTCCATGTCGTCGAGCAGGCGCTGCGCGTACTCGGTGATGCGGAAGAACCACTGGGTCAGCTGGCGCAGCTCCACCTCGGACCCGCAGCGCTCGCAGCGGCCGTCGATGACCTGCTCGTTGGCCAGCACGGTCTGGTCGACCGGGCACCAGTTGACCGCCGCCTCGCGCCGCTCGGCCAGCCCCCGCTCGAGCAGGCGCAGGAAGATCCACTGGGTCCAGCGGTAGTACTCGGGGTCGCTGGTGGCGATCTCGGTCTCCCAGTCGACCGAGAACCCCAGCCGCCGCATCTGCTCGCGGATGCGGGCGATGTTCTCGGCGATCACCTGCGCCGGCGGCTCGCCGGTGCTGATGGCGGCGTTCTCGGCCGGGAGCCCGAAGGCGTCGTACCCCATGGGGTGGAAGACCGCGGCGCCGCTGCGGCGCCGGAAGTGCGCCACGACGTCGCCCATCGTGTAGTTCTTGACGTGACCGATGTGGATCTCGCCGGACGGGTACGGGAGCATCTCCAGCACGTACGCCTTGGGGCGCTCGGGCAGCACGGGCGGCTCGCCGTCGCGCGCCAGCGGCTCGGCGTGGAAGGCGCGCTCGCGCTCCCAGACCCCCTGCCACTTGGACTCGACGGGCGCAGGGTCGTACCGTTCCGGCAGGATTCGGGCAGGCGCCGACACGCCGGCGAGTATCGCACACCCCCCCTGGACGACCCGCTGACCACCACCCGCC
>DATAGF010000208.1:0-2663 GCA_036257075.1 Miltoncostaeaceae bacterium | reverse complement strand
CGGTGCCTGGTCCGGGCTCGCGGGCGTCTCCACCGCCATCGGGCCGTTCCTCGGGGGCTGGCTCGTCGAGGCCGTCTCCTGGCGCCTGATCTTCGTGATCAACATCCCCCTGGCGGCGGTCGTGGTCTGGGCGGCGCGCCGAATCCCGGAGACCTCCAACCCCGCGGTGCGCGGCCAGAAGCTCGACATCGCTGGAGCGTCGCTCACGGCCCTGGGCCTCGCGGGCGTCACGTACGCGCTCACCGAGGGCGACGCAAAAGGGTGGACCGACCCGACCGTGGTGGTGCTCGGGGTCCTCGGGGTCGCGGCGCTCGGCGGGTTCCTCGCCGTCGAGGCGCGCGGCAGCCACCCAATGGTGCCGCTCGACATCTTCCGCAACCGCCTCTTCTCGGCCGCCAACGCCATGACCTTCATCGTCTACGGGGCGCTGGCCGGGGCCCTCTTCCTCCTGCCGATCCAGCTCCAGCAGGTGGCCGGCTACTCGCCGATCGAGGCCGGATCGGCGCTGATCCCGATGACGATCGTGATGCTGCTGCTGTCGTCGTGGGCCGGCCGGCTCGCGCAGCGCATCGGCCCGCGGCTGCCGATGGGGCTCGGCCCGATCATCGCCGGGGCGGGCCTCGCCCTGCTCACTCGCGTCGGGCCGGATGCCTCGTACGTCGCCGACGTGCTGCCGGCGGTGCTGGTGTTCGGGCTCGGGCTCGCCGTGACCGTCGCGCCGCTGAACGTGACGGTGCTCGGCGCGGCCGGCGAGGAGCGGGCCGGCGTCGCGTCGGCCATCAACAACGCGGTGGCGCGCGTGGCCGGGCTCATCGCCGTCGCCGTGATCCCGCTCGCGGCGGGCATCTCGGGCGACGACTACCTCGTGCCCGAGGCCTTCGACGAGGGGTTCCAGACCGGCGTGATCATCTGCGCGATCGCCTGCGCCGCAGGAGGCGTCCTGGCTCTCGCGACGATCCGCCGCACCGACGAGGTCACGAGCAACCCGGTCCCGACCCACAGCTGCCTGAACGGCCCCCCTCCGGAGGTTCCGCTGGAGGCGCCGGCCGCACGCTGAGGCCGGTCGAGTCGGTCGGCGCACCGCACAGGTCCCCCACCGGCAGCGCGCCGACTCGACCGCGTTCCCGCAGGCCCAAATGGCACTTCGGGCCCGGCAACCCTTTCCCCTTTCTCCTGAACAAGTCCTGAACGCTCGCCCGCGGGGTCCCGGAGGGCGATACTCACCCCATGCTGTCGCCCCTGGTGCTGGTGGTCGAGGACGACGCCTCGCTGCGCTCGGTGCTCGCCCGCGGCCTGCGCGAGGAGGGATTCCGCTGTGAGGCCGTCGGCACCGGTGCCCAACTCCTCGAGCGCGTGCCGGTCGCCCAGCCCGACGTCCTCGTGGTCGACATCGGCCTTCCCGACTGCGACGGGCGCGACGCCTGCCAGGCCCTCCGTGCCCAGGGGGTCGAGGCGCCGGTGCTGTTCCTCACCGCCCGCGACGCGCTCGTGGACCGGCTCGCCGGCTTCGAGGCCGGCGGCGACGACTACGTGGCCAAGCCGTTCTCGCTGGACGAGCTGGTCGCCCGCCTGCGGGCGCTGGTCCGCCGCCTCCCGGCCGCCACGGCGCCCGCGCGGCGGGGCGGGATCGCGCTCGACCCGGGCTCCCACGCGCTGGTCGCGGGCGACGAGCGCGTGCGCCTCACCCCCACCGAATTCCGGATCCTCGCCGCCCTCTTCGCCCGGCCCGGCGAGGCGGTGCGGCGGCGCGAGCTCATCCGCGTCGGCTGGCCGCACGGGGCGATCGTCAACGACAACACCCTCGACGCGTACATCGCCCGGCTCAGGCGCAAGCTCCGGAGCCTCCCCGAGGCGCCCGGGCTCGAGACGGTGCACGGCGTCGGGTACGCGATCCGGTGAGTCGGATGCGCGCGCCGCGGGCCCTCCGCACGCGCCTCCTCCTGCTGATCGTGCTGGGGGTCGGGGCCGCGCTGGCCGCCGGGACGGTGGGCTTCAACATCCTCGTCGACCGGAGCCTCTCCAACGACGCCTCCGAGATCGTGGAGGCGCGCGCCGCCGCCGAGCGCGCGACGGTCGAGGTCAAGGACGGCCGCGTGGTGGCCCCTGAAGCGCCCACCACGGGCGCCATCGAGACGCGGGCCTGGATCTTCGAGGGCACCACGGCCCTCCGCCGCCCGCCGGTCCGGCCCGAGCTGAACGCGGCCGCCGAGTCGCTCGCCACGGGCCCCGAGCGGACGATCGAGGTCTCGGACGACGTCCGGCTCTACGCCCTGCCGATCGTGTCGGAGGGGCAGCGCGTGGGGACGATCGTCGCCGCCATCTCCCTCGAGCCCTACCGCCGCTCGCGGGTCATCGCGCTCATCTCCTCCATCGCGCTCGCGGTCGCCATCCTGGCCGCCGTCGCGATCGCGGCGGCCGCGATCCTGCGCGCCGCCCTGCGGCCGGTCGCCCGGATGACGGAGGACGCGGAGCGCTGGAGCGAGCACGACCTCGACGAGCGCTTCGACGTCGGCCCGCCCCACGACGAGCTCTCGCGCCTGGCCGCGACCCTCGACGGGCTCCTCGACCGCCTGGCCGCCGGCATGCGCCGCGAGCGGCGCCTGACCGCCGAGGTCTCCCACGAGCTGCGCACCCCGCTCGCCCAGATCCAGGCCGAGGTGGAT